>NZ_JAAGNB010000966.1:0-81717 GCF_010550475.1 Amycolatopsis sp. SID8362 | reverse complement strand
TGGCGCGGCCGGGGTAGAGGTCGGCGATGCGGCGCATCGCCAGGCCGGGCAGATACGCCACCTGATGTCCTGCGGCGCGGGCGACCGCGACAGGCAACGCGCCGATCGTGGCCGGCTGATCGACCACGACCAGCAGCGCCCCGTGCTCGGCGAGCTTGTCGAACAACGCCTTCAGCTTCGGTTCGGTGTTGGGCAATGGCCCGTCATGCAGTCGGTTGCCGTCGGGGTCCAGGCCGACGGCGTGGTGGTTGTCCTTGCCGACGTCCAGGCCGAGAAACACGCTGAGAGTGCTGCTCATCCACCATGCCGTTCGTTCGCCGCGATGTGGTCACCGATCAGGCATCGAGCGCCGGCACCCACGTTACGACGAGACCTACCAGATGGTGGCCGTGTCCCTATCAGCGGTCGGTCGATGCCACCAGACCCGGTGACACCACCCCCCGGATCATGAGTTCGACTGGGGGCGTAAGTCATGCCGGGCCTGGCGACCACAGCTCCTTGATCAGGAACTACGAAGAAGGTAACGGGGGCTCGCTCCCAGTAGGCAGCGGTGTCGACGGGGCGGGTGAGCTGCCTGCTCATTCCGGTGGATCGGTGACCCGATGCGTACCATCAGGCCCGCTATCTCACCGGTGCCCCGCGTAGCCGTGCTGAGACTGTCGACAAGCTTGTGCCACCTCTTGCCGGTGTTCGGTTTCAGGTCAGCCCTTCACGAGCCGTTCCGCTTCGCGGCGATCGAGGAGTCGTCCGTCTAGTCCACCGAATGGATGCAAGTCGCCGAAGACCTCGATTCGCCCGGTGGCGTCGATGCCGCCTGCGCGTACTGGATCGAAGCCCGCCGCGGAGATCAAGTCGGCCACGACCAGGCCTGCCTTCTTGTCGTCGGTGGCGTAGAACAGGACGGGCGTTGCACCGGCGTCCGTTGTGGTGGCGTCGAGCGCTTCCGCGGGAAGGGTGCCGAAGGCCTTCACGTACCGGGCTCCGTCCGGCAACAGCTGGGAAAGTTGCTGCCCGGCGGACACTCCGTCGGGGTTCAGGCTGCGCACGCCTCCGGCGTCGTCGGGTTCGATGTTGTTGGACGGGTCGATCACGATCTTGCCGACCAGCTGGTCTCGGTAGGTGGCCAGCAAGTCCTTCGTCGTCGCGAACCACGTCGCGAAGACGACCTGGTCACCGCGTGCGACGGCGTCGGCGGTCTCGGCGACCTTCACCCCCGGCCCGATTCCGTCGGCGACCTCCTGTGCGTTGCCGAGATGGTCGGCTGCCAGGATGACGTCGACGCCGCCTGCGGCCCCCGATTTCCTCTCCTGGGCAGGACTTTCGCCCGACCGGTTATCCATGGCGCTTTGTCGACGCCAATGCGGTTGAGGTTCGTGGCCACATTGATCGCAGGTCAGGCCGTGGCTGCGACCTGGTTGAGTTCGCGCATCTCGTCGGGTGCGAGCCGGAGTCGATCGGCGGCCAGGTTGTCTTTGAGGTGGGTGACGCTGGTTGTCCCGGGAATAAGCAGGATGTTCGGGGACAGGTGGAGCAGCCAGGCCAAGGCGACCTGGGCGGGGGTGGCGCCGTGCTGTCGCGCGATGGCGCGGACGACGTGATGGTCGGCAGCTTGGCCCGGCGGCCGGTTGCTGCTGGCGGACCTCCGGCCGCCGCGGTCTCGTCTCGTGCGGCACCTGGTTGGGGCGGTGAGCGGCCCGCGGATGCTCGACGACCCGCATGCGCGGCTCGGCGGGCTGGCCGAAGCTGCCGGGTTCGCCGTCATCGGCCAGGGTCAGCTCGGATTCCTGGCCTACGCGTCCGCCACGAAATGACGCATTTCGACTGCGCGGCGGGTGAGGCTGCGTCGGACTACGGTTGACCGCGCGGGTCGGCGCGCACCTCCCCCTCGTCCAGCTTCAGTTTCGGTTGCGGGCTCGGAACGCCGCAGTTTTGACGCGGTTCTGGCAGGCCGTCGAGCAGAACCGGCGGCTGCCGTTGTGCGAGGTGTCGACGTAGGCGCGGTCGCATCGCGGCGCCGTGCAGATGCCGAGCCGGTCGCGGGCCGCGCTGCCGAGGACGACAGCCAAGGCCGCGGCGCACGCTCCGGCCCACTCGCCGGCGACGCCGTCGCGGGTTCCGGCGAAGTGCAGGTGCCAGAAGTCCTGGCCGAGGTGGCGGACCAGCCGGGGCTGCGTGGCGTAGTGCTCCAGCAGCCGGTTGGCCCGCTCGGCGGCGCCATCGTGATCCGCCTCTGCGGCCGCGGCGAAGATCGGAGCCAGCTCTTCGGCCACCTGCACCATCGCCTCCGCCTCCGTGTCGGTGAGCAGCGGCAGATCTTCGGTGCTTTCCCCCGCCGCGCGCAAGGCCGTGGTGGCGGCTTCACGGAGGTCGTCGTCGACGGGGACGACCAAGCGGCGGCCGCGTTCTTCGCCGGAGGTGAGTGCGTTGACCAGGAGGACGGCGACCCGCACCGGCCCGCTGTAGTGACTGTCGAATTCCA
Organism: Amycolatopsis sp. SID8362; assembly: GCF_010550475.1. NCBI lineage: Bacteria > Bacillati > Actinomycetota > Actinomycetes > Pseudonocardiales > Pseudonocardiaceae > Amycolatopsis > Amycolatopsis sp. SID8362. Next base: position 79,238 of record NZ_JAAGNB010000966.1, on the reverse strand, counting down.
CTTGACCAGTTACACCTCATCCTGCGATTGTGACTGTCGTCCACTATAGAAGACGGTGACAGGAGGCTGGGATGCCGATCTCGAGCGAGCACGCACGAACGTGGATCAGCCGGTGGGACCGCCAGCAGGAGACCTACGTTCCGCACCGAGAAGAGCGCTTCACCGTGCTGCTCGACGCACTTGAAGCCGCCTGCGGCCGCCCGGACCCGCTGGTGCTCGACCTCGGCTGCGGGCCGGGTTCCCTGGCGGTGCGGGTGCTCGACCGGATCCCGGCGGCGACGGTCGTCGCGGTCGACGCCGACCCGCTGCTGCTCGGCCTGGCGGACGCCGCCCACCACGACCGGCCCGGCCTGCGCTTCGTCGAAGCGGACCTGGGCCGCTCCGTGTGGGGTGCTGATCTGGCCTTGAGTGGGCCGGTCGATGCCGCGGTCAGCACGACGGCCTTGCACTGGCTGCCCGAGCCGGAGCTGCGAGTCGCCTACGGCGAGCTGGCCGGGTTGCTGCGCCCCGGCGGCGTTCTCCTCAACGGCGACGACCTCGGTGTGGACGACGCCGCGCCCGGGATCGCGGAACTCGAGCGGAACCTGCTCCGGCGGGCCGCCGGCCCGCGTGGGGAAAGCCTCGACGACTGGCGGCAGTGGTGGGGCGGCGTCACCGAGGACCCGGCTCTCGCGGAGCTCGTCGCTCGGAGAGGAGCCGGCCCGGCTGCCGGACACCGCGGTGCCGAGTCGGCTCGGCTGTCCGCTCACGAGCGTGCCTTGCGAGCCGCCGGGTTCGCCGAGGTGGGCACGCTCTGGCAGCACGGCGGGAATCGTCTCGTCTGCGCGATCACGGGAGCGTCGATGGTTTGAGCCGGGTGATCGCCGGGCGGATCGTGAACAAGATTCGTCAAGGCACGGAGGACGTGGCATGGCGCACCAGCCCGCGATGGGCGAGCGCTCGGCCCGGGACCGTCTCGAATGAGCCTGAGTGGCGCGTGGGGCCGCAATCCGCGGGCCCACGCGGAACGTTTTCGGGGAGCAGCGTTTGCCGCTGTTGATGCAGCGGACGACCTGGTTCATCAGGCGCTGGCCCGTGACGTTGGCGAAGTCGTCGTGCTCCGAGCGCGGGTTGTGCTTTTCCCGGGCGAAGGCGTCCACTTTGTACTGTCCGTTGACCTGCGCGTCCCGGGGAATGTCGTAGGTCGGCAGATCCGCAGCCGCGGGACGTTCTTGAAGCCCGGCCGGTCGGCTCGCGGGACAGGAAGAAGTAGGCGGTCCGGGGAACGGTTGCCGGCTAGTCGTGGTCGGGGATGTCGTGCAGGTGGTGGTCAGCGGCATTCAGCACCTCTACGAGCAGCCGCCGGACGTGCCCGCCGCGCGCCTTGTAGAGCACTCGCCGTCCGTCGCGGCGCTGGCTGACGAGCCCGGCCAGGCGCAGCTTCGCCAGGTGCTGCGAGACCGCTGGTCGCGCGATGCCGATCGCCTCGGCCAGTGAGGCGACGTCGTACTCCTCGCCGCTGAGCAGCCAAAGCATCCGCATCCGGCCGGGGTCGGCCAGCATGCGCAGCGAATTCGTGGCCGCCTCCACCTGCGCGGCGGGCGGCAGCTGGGACCATTGGTCACCAGACTCGTCGTGTGCGTACATGTGCACCTATCATGGAGGCGAACCGTCGTCACCCAGGAGTCTTCCGTCATGCCCTCGCTGTTCGCACACCGGGACTACCGGCACCTCTTCACCGCCCAGCTGGTGGCGCTGTTCGGGACCGGGCTGACGACCGTCGCGCTCGGGCTGCTGGCCTACGAGCTGGCCGGCGCCGAGGCCGGTGCGGTGCTGGGGACGGCGCTGGCGATCAAGATGATCACCTACGTCACGGTCGCGCCGATCGCGGGTGCCTACGCCGACCGCGTCCCGCGGCGGGTGTTCCTCGTCTGCCTGGACGTGGCGCGGGCGCTGGTGGTGCTGGCGCTGCCGTTCGTGACGCAGGTGTGGCAGATCTACGTGCTGATCGTGGTGCTGCAGTCCGCGTCGGCAGCGTTCACCCCGACGTTCCAGGCTGTGTTGCCGGACATACTGCCCGACGAGCGTGACTACACGCGGGCGCTGTCGGCGTCCCAGCTGGCTTCGACGATGGAAAGCCTGTTGAGCCCGATGCTCGCCGCGGCCGTACTCACGGTGGTGAGCTTCCACTGGCTGTTCACCGGCACCTCGGTCGGCTTCCTCGCCTCGGCGGTCCTGGTGGTGACCACGCGCATCCCGGACGCGGTTCGCAGCCGTCGTGGCGGGGTCTGGGACCGCACCCTGGCCGGGGTCCGGATCTACGCCGCGACGCCGCGGCTGCGGGGCGTGCTCGGGGTGAACCTGGTCGTCGCGGCGGTCGGGTCGGTCGTCATGGTCAACACCGTCAACTACGTCCAGGGCGAGCTGGGCCGGCCGCAGGCCGACGTCGCGTTGCTGCTGGCGGGCAACGGCGTCGGGACGATGCTGGTCGCGCTGCTGCTGCCACGGGTGCTGGACCGCGTCCCCGAGCGCCGGGTGATGCTTGCCGGCGCTGCCGTGCTGCTGGCCGGGATCGTCGGCGCGATCGCGCTGTCCACGGCGTCGTCGGGGGTTTGGCGCTGGGCGGCCGTGCTGATCGTCTGGGCGGTCATCGGCACCGGCACCGGCCTGGTGCTGACGCCGGTCGGGCGGGTGCTGCGCCGGTCGAGCGCCGCGAGCGACCGGCCAGCGGTGTTCGCCGCCCAGTTCTCGCTGTCACACGCCTGCTGGCTGCTGGCCTACCCGGTCGCCGGCTGGGTCGCCACCGCTGCCGGGTTTACGGTGGCCTGGCTGGTGCTGGCTGTCCTCGCGGTCGCCGGGCTCGCCACAGCCGTGCTGGCCTGGCCGCGGACCGATCCCGCGTACCTCGAGCACACCCACGACGACCTCGGCGAGCACGACCACCTCGACGATGCCACCGAAGTCGGCGACGGCGTATACCGGCACAGTCACGAGTTCGTCATCGACCGCTACCACCGGCGCTGGCCCGTATCCCGCTGATCACCTCGGATGTTCGGGTGACGTCGGGAACCGAACGGACGTTTTGGACGACTACTGCAATCGCAGGGACAGTCCACTCCGAAGGGACGCACCGATGAAGTTCAGGCACGTCGCCGCGACCGTGCTCGCCGCTGCCACGGCGCTGCTGGCGACGGCGGTTCCAGCCTCCGCCCACGCCGGGCTCAAGAGCAGCAACCCGGCCGAAGGCGCTTCGCTGGCGACGGCGCCGTCGAAGATCGAGCTGACCTTCGGTGAGGCCGTGAAGCCCAACACGATCACCGTGACCGGCGCCGACGGTAGGAAGTGGGAAACCGGTGCGCCGACCGTCGTCGACGCCGTCGTCACGGTGCCGGTGACCCCGGCCGGTCCCGCCGGGAAGTACGTCATCGCCTACAAGGTCACCTCCGAGGACGGAGATCCGGTGTCGGGCACGGTGAACTTCACACTCACCGCCGCGGTTGCGTCGAGCACTTCGGCGACGTCGTCTTCGGCCGCGCCCACCAGTTCCGCACCGGTCACGAGCGTCACGCCGCAACCGCAGGCGCAGAACGACTCCGGGAGCGGATTCCCGGCCTGGGGCTGGGTTCTCATCGCGATCGTGGTTCTCGCGGTGATCGGCGGTGTGCTCGTCGCCCGCCGTCGAGGTCCCTCGACGTCCGGCAAGGAGTGACCGTGTTTCCTGCGCGTGTCGTGGCCCGGCCGGCCGCCGGGACCGCCGTGCTCGTCTCCGCGGTCGTGTTCGCCCCCGGCCGCGTCGGCGCACGGGATCTCGGGGTCCGCTGCCGATAAGAACACCCTCGAGTTCATCCCGCTCGGCATCGAGCACATGCTGCTGGGCTGGGATCACCTGCTGTTCATCGCCGGGATCGTCTTGCTCGCGGGAGAGCTTCGCCGCGCGGCGAAGCTGATCTCGGTGTTCGTGCTCGGCCACAGCACCACCCTGATCGCCGGAACGCTCGCGGGCTGGCGCGTCGACGCCACCGTGGTGGACATCGTCATCGCGCTCAGCCTGGTGTTCGTCGGTGTGGTCGGCTGGTTCGGCCTCGGCGTGTTCGCCTTCGGGCTCGTTCACGGTCTCGGCCTGTCGACCCGGCTGCAGGACCTTGGCCTCCCCGAGGACGGCCTGTTCGGCCGCGTGATCGCCTTCAACGTCGGCGTCGAAATCGGGCAATCTCGCCGCGAAGTTCGCGACAGGAGCAGCGGCAATTGTCTGCTGAGCTCCGTGCCCAGTCAAAGACTTGGGTGGAGATCGCGCAAGTGTTCACCGGGCGCTACAACGTGAACATGCGGGTGGCGTTGCGGCTGGTGCACGATTGGAGCCAGCGGGACGTCGCCGACTACTGGAATTCGCGGTGGCCCGATGAGCCGAAAACGTTCAAGAACTTCTCGTACTGGGAGTTGTGGCCGTCGGACACCGGGCACGCGCCCTCTCTTGTCGTACTCGGGCGGATGGCGGCGCTCTACGAATGCAGCGTCGCCGACCTCATCGCGGATGCTCCCGACTTCAGGGCGTCGGACGAGGCGCATCGGAGGCGCCAGCAGCTGGTCGAGCTGAAACCCACGGGTCCGGACGGGTTGCAGGAAATCGCGGCCCGGCTCGAGGACATCGATGTGCGTGACCTGGCACAGATGGCTTCGACGTGGTCCCACGCCGGGACCAACACCGTCAGCCGAAGGTCTCTGCTGTTGAAAGCAAGCGCGGCGTTGTCCTTGGCTTCAGCCGGCTGGGCCCTGGCGACCGATACCGCTGCCGCCCATCCGGTAACCGAAGTTCCTGAAGAAGGCGGCACTTTGACCGGAATTTGGCACAGCCAGTACGAGTATCCGAGTTCTGGTCGTCGCAAAGTCCTGACCGGCGAGCACTACGTAGTACTGCGCACGCACGGTTCCCGGCTGCTCGGTCACAGCCTGCCGCATTCGAGCGGCTCGCGGTTGCACCTGGAGCTGAGCAAGGACATGGCGGTCGCGACCGGCACTTGGCGTGAGGGAACCTCGCCGACTGGTTACTACAAGGGAGCCTTTTACCACGGCACACTTCAGATGGTGGTCGATCCTGCCGGGCGACGGATGAGCGGGATGTGGCTCGGGTTCGGCCGCGACTTCGCCATCAACAGCGGCGAGTGGCGCCTGGAGCGGTGTGGCACCGATGTCTCGAAGGCTGCCCAGCAGGCCTACCACGGCAAGGCTTGATCGCTAGCTCAGCACCGCGATGATCCGGGTTCCCGGCGGGAAAGCGCCAGCCTCGATGCGGGCGAACAGCCCGTAGAGCATCTTCGCCTCGTACACCCAATCCGGCGTGACGCCGTGGCGCTCGTGGAAGTCGGCGACGAAGCTGTCGAGCGCCGGGGTGCGCTGGGCGTAACCGCCGAAATGGAAGTCGACCTCGATGGTCCAGTTCGTGGTAGCCGTGCCATAGGCTTCCCGTTGCAGGCGAAGGACTTCTTCCTCCAGGAACTTTCCACCCTTGAGTACCGCGAAGCCGAGTGCGCGTTGCTGGCCGGCCAACCCGGCGGCGATACCGGCCAGCGTGCCGCCGGTTCCGGTTGCGCAGCAGATGACGTCGAATTCTGTGGTGATCTCGCCGACGAGTTCGGCGGTGCCCTGTACGGCCAGGCCGTTGCTGCCTCCCTCAGGGAGGAGGTAGCAGGGACCGAACCGGTCCTTCAGCGCGGCGAGCACGTCGGGTTCGGTCTTGCGGCGGTAGGTGGCGCGGTCGAGGTAGGTCAAGACCATGCCGTGTTCGACGGCGTAGGCGAGCGATTCGTTGAGCGGGTTGTGTTCCTCGCCGCGGATGACGCCGACCGTCTCGAAGCCGAAGTGGTGGCCGGCGGCTGCTGTCGCGCGGATGTGGTTGGAGAACGCCCCGCCGAAGGTCAGCAGCTTGGAGCAGCCTTGTTCCTTGGCGGCCTGGAGGTTGTACCGGAGCTTTCGCCACTTGTTGCCGGGTATCTCCGGGTTGACGAGGTCATCTCGCTTCAGCTGGAGGTGGACCCCGTGACGTGTGAGCCGCTCGTCGTTCAGCTCTACGAGCGGCGACGGGAGGCTCGCAAAGCTGCCATTCCCGTCTTCGCTCGAGCTCACCCCTCGCAGCCTAATACCTCTTTGGGACGGAGCTGCCAGGCTGCTGGGACGAAACCGGCATCATCGCGGCGCCGCTACTCAAGTTCGAGGTCGCAGCCCGGGTGAAGTAGCGAAAGGTTGTCACTCGACCGCCATCGCGATGCTCTGCCCCCTGGCGACCACCAGTTGGAGCGCGCGCAGGTTGGCGAGGTCGGTGAGCGGGTCGCCTGCGGTGACCAGCAGGTCCGCTGAAAGACCTGGTGCGAGCTGCCCGGTCGTATTGCCGACGCCCAGCGCCTCCGCGCTCGTCGTCGTGGCCATCTCGATGATGTCGGCGCGGTCGAAGCCGAGGTGCTCGTAGAGCTCGAGGGCGCCGGCGTAGTCGTCGAAGCCCGAGGTCCCGGCGCCCGCGTCGGTGCCGGGGATCATCCGGATTCCGTGGTCTGCCATCCAGGCGGACCGGCTGACGACCTGGTCGGCGCGGGCGGAACCGAGGCGGTCCATGAAGCCGCGCCAGTCCGAGGGCCAGGCGACGCAGGCGAAGATGCCGCGTGCGGCGATCTTGGCGGCGACGTCGTCGCGCAGGTCGTAGCCGCCTCCGCCCTCGCGGAGCCAGGTGCAGTGTTCGATGGTGGTGACCCCGGCGTCGGTGGCCGCGGCGATTGCGTCCGTGCCGTGGGCGTGGGTCGCGACGGGCAGGCCGGCGTTGTGGGCTTCGTCGACGATGGCGGCCAGCTCGGCCGTCGTGAACTGGGTGTCCCACATCTTCGGCGAGTTCGGGGTGATCTGGCCGCCGGAGGCCATGACCTTGATGACGTCCGCGCCGAGCTCGGCGTTCTGCCGCACCCGCGCTCGGAGCTCGGCTTCGCCGTCGGCCGCGCCGCCGAGGAACCAGCAATGCCCCTCCGGGACGGTGACCGGCGGGCCGGACGCGACGATCCGCAGTCCCTGTGGGTTCTGGTTCCGGAACTGGATGGCCAAGCCGTCGCGGTCACCGAGGTCGCGGACGGTGGTCACGCCGGAGCGCAGGAGCTGGTCCGCTCGGCCGGCCAGCTCCGTGTGGGTCGCCTGGGCGGCTGCTTGCGCCGGGTCGCCGCAGGCGTCGAACACGAGGTGGACGTGGCAGTTGATCAATCCGGGAAGGATCGTTGCGCCGGGGAAGTCCCGGTGTTCGGCGGTGGGAGACGCGTGGGCTTCGACGTCGGCGCGTGGTCCGACGAGGAGAATCGTGCCGTTTTGGACGAGCACGGCGCCGTCGGGGATCCGCTCGCCGGTGGGTCCGGGGAGGACCTGGTCGGCGGTGTAGAGCTGCTGCCGGGGCACCGGGGGGCCTTTCAGGCGGGGACGCGGAGCTGGAAGACGGCGATCTGCCGCATGAAGGGCAGCACCTGCTCCGGCGGTGCGTCACCGGGGAACGGCCATTCGTCGGAGACCCGGGGGAGACGGCTGAGGTACTGGGCGACAGCTGCCGCGCCGGCGGCGTCCTCGACGAGCAGAGCGTTGCGGGTCTCGTGCTCGTCTGGTGCGATGGTGCACTGCCCGGCCGCGAGCAGGTTGCGGACCCAGTCGCGGCGGCGGTCGGGGGAGCAGACGTACTGGATGCCGTCGAGCTGCACGAGCGCGATCGGAACGGCGTGCGGCTTGCCGCTGGTCCGGCCGGTCACCGTCAAGACGCGTAGGGCGTAGTAGCCCTCGCGGTGCGGCTGGGGATCCTGCGAGCGGATCCGCTCGAGCATCTGCAGGTTGCGGTCACGGATCTCGGAGTTCGAAACCGTGGTCACGAGGCTCCTTCCCGGGCCAGCGCCCGCGAGAGGTGGATGAGCTGCCGGACATCGGAGTTGATGTCCACGTCTTCGGGAGCGGCGACGAGCACGCCTGCCCGGCTGGTCGGCGTGTGGCCGCCGGCCTGGAGCTGGAGTGCGCGGCGGAAGGTATCGAGTTGTTGCTCGGCGGGGCGGCTGGAGTCGAAGCCCGCGTCGACGAGCTGGGGGCTGAGCTGCAGGAGGCCGTCGCGGATCTCGATCACACGTCGCCAGTACCGGTGGCCGATCCGGTGGGGGAGCAGCGTGTCCAGCCAGGGGGACAGGCTGACCGAAGCCAGGCTCCTTGGTGCGTCAGGGACGCTGAGATCGGATTCGCGCTTTATCGAGTCAGACCCGACGTGACAGAAAATGAATAACCACTGCCACCGCTGCCGGGAGCGAGATCGCCTTCAATATTCGGATGGCCGTACCCGGAGCGAGGGAGAGGTCGGCTGCTCCTCGGCGAAGAGGGCAGGTGTCCTCGTCGCCGAGGAGCAGCTTCGTCTCCCCGGTGACCGGCCGCCATCTTGCCTACCGGCTGGAGGCGGCAACCCTTTTCCGGGCAGCCCGCTTGCGGGGAGCCTTCTCGGGCGCCTCCATCTCGGAAGTCTGAGCTTGCTCGAACGCGGCGATCACCTCGGAGGACAGGCGTCCCCGTTCGGAGACCTCGTAGCCGTTGGCGTTGGCCCACGATCGGATCTGCTGGTTGCGCTCACGATCGGTCGCGCTGGAGGTGGTCGATTGGCCAGTGGCGACGCGGACCTTCCGGCCCCCAGTGCGGCGGCCGGAGGAGATGTAGCGGGCGAGTTCATCGCGTAAAGCAGCTGCGTTCTCGTCGGAAAGGTCGATCTCGTAGGTGATGCCGTCGAGGGCGAACGGGACGGTGTGCGTAGCGGGGGTTCCGTCGAGGTCGTCGAGCATCTCGACGAAGACCTTCTGAGCCATTTCTTCTCCTTAAAGCGGTATATACCAGTAATGTGGACTGGTCGTTGTTGCGCTTCGATGGATTCTATCCACGGTGATCGCGTTTGTGAAACCGGCCTTGTTGTGGATCGAAAAATAACGCGAGCGATGTGCCGCTCAGTCGAGTCGACAGCTCCTGGAGGCAAGTCACCGGTGGGCTGCAAATCGAGGCGGTGGGCAACGTGAATCTGCAAGTTGCATGTTCGACACTTTTGACGATGTCGCCGGTCACCAGGCTGATCAACCTCCCTGGACATCACACCTTGGCACTCCCAGTCGTGTCGCGACGACTTCATCAAGATCAGTCCCACGGTCGGTCACAGTTCCCTGGCGGCTCCCTTCGGGCCGTCCACCACCGGGGATCTTCGGCCCGCGAGGTCGGCCTATTCCCGGACATAGACCCTGTCTAGGGCGTGGTTTGGGCGTCCTGGATGCGCTGGCGAATTTCGGTAGCGAGGTCGGGGTAGCCGGTGTCGTCGTAGACGGTGGCGGCTTCTTGCCAGCAGGCGATCGCCTTTTCGGTGTGGCCGAGGTCGTGGAGGCAGCTGGCGAGGACATCCAGCGGTTCCGCGATGGTCTTGTCGCGGTTGATGGGCGCGCTGCGGCCGATGTCGATGGCCGCTCGGCACAGCTGGATAGCTTGCTTGGGTGCCTGCAGCCCTCGCCAGGCACGTGCCAACTGAGTCAATGCGTACGCTTCACCGGTGTGGTCTCCAACCTGTTGTCGCAGGAGTAGGCCGCGCTCGCCGTGCTCGAGAGCGAGCTGGTACTGGCCGAGGCCAGTATGGGCGGCGCTGAGGTTGCCTTCCACGACTGCCTCCATGCGTCCAGAGTCAATTCCCCTGCTCAGCGGCAACGCCTTGCCGAGCCACCGCAGCGACTTTTCGAACTCGCCCCGGCGCAGGAACATCAGCCCGCGGTCGTTGAGATTCCAGCCCCGGCGGGCGCCATCATCGAGGTGTTCGGCGAGAGCCGCTGAGCGGTCGATGTCCTCTCGAGCCTGGTCCCAGGCGCCGAGCGAAGACGCTATCTCTCCCCGAAGGGCCACAAGGCTTTCTTCTTGTGCGCGGTTGCCGGCCTTCTGGGCTGCGGTGACTCCCAGACTGCAAGCTTCGAGCTCTTCTTGCAGGCTGCCTGCGGAGCGGAGGAAGCGGCAGGCATAAGCGAGTGGGATGGTGTGGTGGTGGAGTTGGTGGTCGGCGGCATACTGCAACGCCGCCAGGATATTTGTGCGTTCGCTGGTGAGCCAGGCCCACGCCTGGTCGATGTCCGGGACGGGATGCTGGTGATCGGGTTCGGCCACGGCCGCCGGCATCCGTCCGAACCAGGGGTGGACGAGCTGGTCTGCGGTACAGCTGGTGTGGGTGTACCAGGTGAGCAGGGATTCGATGGCGCGATGGCGGTCGTCGGCTGTGTCGTGGTGCGTGGCCTGGTCGGCGGCGTAGGCGCGGAGCAGGTCGTGGAACCTGTAGCGGCCGCTCGCGGTGGGTTCGATCAGGTGTGCGGCGGCGAGCGCGGTTAGTTGGGGCCGGGTGTCGGCGGGGGATTGCTGGGCGAGTGCGGCGGCGGCGGGCAGGGTGAGATCGGGCCCGGGGTGCAGGCCGAGGCGCCGGAATAGTCGTGCGTGTTCGGGTGGGAGTTGCTGGTAGGACCAGTCGAATACGGCGCGGATGGTGGCGCGTTCGTCGGCGGTGTCGCTGAGGATGTCGAGGCGGGTGCGGTCGTCGGCCAGGTCGGTGACCACGTCGGCGACGCTGTGGTGGGGGTGGGCGGCGGCGCGGGTGGCGGCGATCCGTAGCGCCAGCGGTAGCCGTGCGCACAGCCGGATGAGGTCGGCGACGGCGTCGGGTTCGGCGGCGGCCCGCTGGGCACCGAGGATGCCGGTGACGAGAGCGTGTGCTTCGGGTATGTCGAGCAGGTCGAGGGTGAGGCGGTGGGCGGCGTCGGTGACGACCAGTCCGGTGAGGCTGTCGCGGCTGGTGACCAGGACCATGCAGCCGGGTGCGCCGGGCAGCAGGGGCCGGATCTGCTCGGGGCTGCGGGCGTTGTCCAGCACCATCAGCATTCGTTTGCCTGCCAGCAGCGACCGCAGTAGCGCCGATTGCTCTTCCGTTTCGGCGGGAATGGCGCGGGCCGCGACCCCGAGGGCGCGCAGGAATCCGCTTAGCGCCTCACTCGGTGTGGCCGGAGTACCGGGGCCGTAGCCGCGCAGATTCATGTGCAGCGTGCCGTCGGGGAACCGGTGCTGGTTGCGGTGGGCCCAGTGCAGCGCAAGGGTGGTCTTGCCGATCCCGCCTGCCCCGTCGACGGCGGTGATCACTACCGAGCGAGTTTCCGGTTCATCGAGGTTGTGGTGGTCGGGGTCGGGTGGGGCCAGGGCGTCGAGTGCGGCCAGGTGTCCGGCGCGGCCGGCGAAGTCCCGGACTGCAGCGGGCAGTTGCCGCGGAACCACAACGCTCGAGCCTCGTCTGGAGCCGAAATGGAGATGCCCGGCGCCTCCGCCTCTACCTGGCGGTATGGGGTTGGGTGAGTAGGGGTGGTCGGGGAGAGTGATCCAGCCGGTGGTGTCGGCTTCTTTCACCGTGACCGGGACGGGGCGCCAGGTGGCGGGTGCAGTGGCTGGGGTGTGGCGGATGACGTCGTCGAACAGGCCGTCCGAGGCGATCACTGCCAGCACTCCCGGTGAGGCGGCCAGCGCTGCTTTCAGGGGCGGGGCGTCGCATAGTCGGAATGTTCGGATCAGTGCGGCGGAGGAGATGCCGTGGGTGTCGTAGCCGACTTCGCCGGCGTGCAGCGCGACACGCAGTCTCAGCCGTTGCGGGTCGGGGTGGGTGTCGTTGTGCACCCGCAGCCGCGTGACCAGCGTTGGTAGCACCCTCTCCACGAACGCCGTTTTGTCGGCCTCTGCCGGTACAAGCGCGACGACGGCGTCTCCGCGCATCTCGCGGTAGCAGTTCTCCCACACCACCTCGGCTGCGGCGAACGCTGCCTGCATGACCGTGTCGAGCCCATCGCGTACCGCCTGCAGATGCGGCGCCGTCCGGCTTGGGTCCCCGAAGCTTTCGACATCCGCGACCACGATCAAATGATGCCGCGAACCCGACCCCCGCTCCGCCACCACCATCGCCCACCCTCCCTCACCTGGTCCCGCAAAGTGCGGGACCGGACCACGGTCGCAAGAATTCGGCAGGAAAGGTAGTCACTGCACTAGAGGCATCTGGTTTCGAAGCGGGGCCCTCGAGGTTCTGACCCGGGCGGTGGCCTGGAGGACATGCTTGGCCGACAACCGCGCCAGCCACCGGCTCATCCGCCAGTCCCGCTACCGCGGTTGCTTCGCCCAAAACCTGCTTGCCCAGCGCTCCGCCCTCTGCTGGAGGACCGGTGTTTGAAGGCCGCCCAGTTGAAGCAGTCGAACCCCGAGACGCCAGCCGCCGCTGGGTCGCTGCCTGTGTCGCCTGCCCTTGCCGAGCGGCGGCCTGCGTCGTGGCGCCACCCTGTCGGTCTCGGGCTAGACCGCGCGTTACCGGTTGGTGTATCCGGGCAGCACGGTGATCGTCCAGTGCTCGAGCCCGGTGGGGTTGGCGTTGTCGAGCGGCGGTGTAAATGAGGAGGGCGATACCAGCAGGCGGCGTGTGATCACGACGTCGCGGTGGCCGGATGCGGGGACGGTGAACTGAGTTTCGGGCTGTATGAAGTCAGGGGTCGCGAACTGCAGCTTGCTGCCGGCGAAGACAAAAGTGCCGCTTTGGGTGTGGAGGAGGGGATCGTCGGTCGGTTTCGGGTCGTCGAAGGGCTCGGCAGGGAGTTCGATATTGACCGTGATGATGTGGGACTGGAACGCGCTGGCGAGTGCGATGCCGTTCGGTCCGAACGCGCAGATGTCGCCGGCGTCGAGCAGCCCGTCGACGAGGTCGCTCGGGATCTCGGTTCCGGTGGGAGTGACGTTGGCGAGGAAGAACAGCCCGGGATAGACGGCGACGGTGCGGTGGACCCGTTGGATCACGGTCATGGGTTGCACGGTAGCAGGGGTTGGTGCGCGAACCTGGGGTCCGCGCACCAACCCGGTTTACCTGATGGCGAGTGCCGGATCAGGTTGCGCTTACGAAGTAGCCGTCGCTGTCGAGAATCCGGTAGTCCTTGTAGAAGGTGCCGACGTCGTTGCCGGCGCTGCGGTTCTGGGACAGGGCGATCGGTTTGGCGGAGTAGCCGACAGTGCCGCCGTTGTCGCTGTAGGCGGCGCCTTGGTAGGTGGAGCGGAACGGGTATTCGTCGCAGTCGAGGGTACCGCCTTGGGTATAGCCGGTTCCCCAGAATTCGACGCAGGTGGCGACGGCTTTGGCGTGATTGCGGTTGTAGGTGGCGGTGTCGTAGGCGGGGTAGAGCCGGGTCAGCGGGGTGCCGGCCTCGACGGAGCCGGGGATGAGGGTGAAGGTGCCGGGTTTGGTGGTTTCCGGGTGGTACTGGGCTGCGGCGATGTGGTCGACGATGTCGGGGTACTTGCTGCGGACGGGGCCGAAGTTCATGACCGGGGTGCGGGCGGTGAACACGCATCCTTGGGCGGCGCCGGGGATGTAGGTGGCGGTGTCGCAGCGGAAGAAGTCGGTGCGGTCGATGACCGGGCGGGTGTTGGTGACCGGGTCGTAGAAGGTCTGGCCGACTTCGTAGAAGGCCTTGCCGTCGCGGGCGGTGGTGGTGCCGCTGGGGATGATGGTTTGCCAGAAGCGGTGTTCGCCGGTGACCCATTCGCCCATGGTTTTGAGGGTCATGTCCGAGGTGGAGCAGCTGGTGCTGATCGCGCTGCACATGACCTGGATCCCGACCTGGGTGCCGTACCACTCCGGCGGAGGGTTGCCTTCCACCTGGCCGTCATGGATGTACACGTCGGCGCGGATGCCTTGGGTGCCGTCGGTGGCTGCGGTGTAGGCGGTGGTGACCAGGAAGGTCAGCGAACCGTCCTCGGGTCGGCCGATGCCGAACCCGTAGGTGCGGCAGCTGGAGAACCGGTCCTTGTGCTGGAAGTTCGGCTCCCCGGTGTCGATCTCGAGGCACTCATCGGGGCTGACCGCAGCAGCCGCGCGTGGCTGCCCGGGTACGACGGTGGCGGAGCCGTCCTTGTTGAACAGCTGGGTGGTGAAGGTGCGCTCCCGGGCGAGGCGCTGTGTCAGGGTGTCCATCGGCGCGCCGAACTGGTTCTTCGCCTGACCGTCACCGGCAGGCACCGGGGTGACGCGGTCTTTCTCCACGATGAAGAACGGTGGCGCTTGCGCTGCGAAGGCGGCCGGCGCCACGACCGCGGACGCGGTCGTAATCAAGAAAAAGGACAGCAAAAAGCGCAATGATCTACTCACGGTATTCCCCTCGCGCGCACGGGAGCGCGCACCACTAGCCGCTCCAGCGGAGCGGCGGTTGGACTGCAGACAGCCACGTGAGGCGAGGACTGTGGGCCTCCCAACCCGCAATCAGACATTCACCCCAATGCGTGACAAGATCACCATGGCATGAACCGTCGCGGCGTCCAAGCAGCTATCCGGGTAACTCGCGGGGCATCCATGACACTCAGCGGTGAACAGTTATGCGCCAATGGGGTGGAGTTGGAGGCTGGCCTCGGCCGTGCCGCACGTTTCAGCGGCGACACAGGGCACGTGCGCGGATTGTCTGGGTGATCTGTTCCCGGAGCGAATCGTTCCGGACGCGATGTCGCGCAGCTGCCCGCCACCGCCGCGGTTCAGCGGGGACGGCATCGCCGATGCGGGCGAGTCTGACGTGGTGGTCGGTTCGCCGACCTTTGTCAGCCGTGGCGCCGGCGACCTGGAACACGCCGGTAAGGTGCGGACGACCTTCGAACTCGCGAAACGTTACGGCTTTTCGGCCCGATCGCTCTTCGCGTCTCCGGCATCCTGGCTTCGGGGCAACTGGCGTAGGGCAAGCGCGGTCAGTACGAGCAGAACCGCGCCGAGCACGGTGAGCACGAGGGCCACCGTGTGCAACCCCTCGTCGGAGGCTCGTTCGCCGTAGGCGACTCCGATCAGGCTGGACGACAGGATCGCGCCGAGGTAGGTGAACGTGCGCAGCAGTCCGGCGGCGACGCCGATCGTCTCCGCGGGGGCCTGGTGGTAGAGCGCTGCCTGGTTGCCGATGACGCCGAGGCCGGAGATCACCGCGAACGCCATCGTGACCGCGATCAGCAGCCAGACCGGTGTGGTGGCGTGGAACGTGAGCAGGCACGCGGGACCGGCGACCGCGGCGATGCCGGTGGCCAGCAGGCAGGTCCGGACCTTGTCGCCGCGCGAGAAGGGGATGGCCAGGAGCGCCGCGGCCACGGACATCGGTACCATGACGTAACCCGCTGTGGCCGCGCTGAGGTGGCGTCCTTGCTCGAGCCACTGGGTGAACCCGTAGAGGATGCAGTAGCTCAGCAGGAACATGATCGCCACGCGGACGTAGGTAGCGGACAAAGCGCGGTTGCGCACCAGCATCCGGACGTCGACAAACGGGTGTGCGGCCCGCGTTTCCCACCAGAGCAGCACTGCGCCGAGGACCACCACCAGCCCCGCCAGTACCCAGCGCGGGTGGTGCAGGTCCTGGAGGAACACGATCAGGCTCGTGATGGCGACGGCGAACAGTGCCATGCCGGGCAGGTCGAGGGCGCGGGCGAGGGGGACCGACGACTCGCGTTCGCGGGAGCGGCGGGGGAGCCAGCGCAGGGCCGTGGCCAAAGTCAGCAGCGCCAAGGGCACGTTGATCAGGAAGGTCACGCGCCAGCCGCCGAACGCGACCAGCAGGCCGCCCAGGGGAAGGCCGATCGTGGCGCTCGTCTGGCCCGCGATCGCGAGGGCGCCGATCGCGCCCTCGGCGCGGCCGCCGGGGTTCTCGACCGCCCAGCGCCGGACCAGCATCATCGCCGTCGGGTAACCCGCGGCCGTGCCGATGCCGAGGACCGCCCGGGCGACCAGCAAGAGCGTGAAGTTCTCCGCCAGTGCGCCGAGGAGCCCGCCCGCCGCGACCAGCACCAGGCCGGTCAGGAACGTCTTCCGCGCCCCGAACCGTTCGGCGAGCTTGCCCATCGCCGGCTGGCCGATCGCGCTGGCCAGGTAGAGCGCCGCGACCAGGCCGGCCGCCGACGCCGCGTTGACGCGGAACGCCTGCCCGATGGCGACCAACGCGGTGGCGAGCACGGAGCTGTTGATCGGGTTGAGCGCCGAGCCGAGGACGAGGGGAGTCAGGTAGCGCCACCCGGGAGCGATCCGGCCGGGCGTTCCGGCGACGGTCTTCACCGGTCCTCCGGCGTCGCGGGGCGCGAGCGGACGGCGCGCGTCCCGGAGAGCCGGTCGAGGATCTCGATCAGCTTCGGCACGAGATCGCGTTCTTCGCCGGTCAGCTCCTGGTCCAGAGCGTCGGCGAGCCATGTGTTCCGCAAGGCGGACGCGGTCCGGACGGCTTCGCGTCCCTTGGCGGTCGGCTCGATCAGGCTCCGGCGGGCGTCCGCGGTGTCGGGACGGCGTTCGATCAGGCCGTCGCGCTCCAGCGCGGAGACGATCTGAGCCATCGACTGCGGGCGCATGTGCTCGGCCGCGGCCAGCTCACTCGTCGTGACAGCGGTGCCGCGGACGATGCGGTCCAATGCGACGAGCTGGCTCCTGGTCCAGGGGACCGGAAGCTGGAGCCCTTCGACCCGGAGGCGGCCGCGGAAGCGCTGGACAGCCAGGTCCAGGCCCGCGGCGAGTGCCGCCGACGGGTCCGTTCGGTCTTCGTTCATGCGGCAAGAATACAGGTAAACTGAACAGGTAGGCTGTCTATCTCGTCACGGTATACACCCGTAGACAAGTGACTCAGTGAAGTCTACAGTTGTATACATCGGCGGAGACGCCGCTGATCGAAGGACGACATCGAGGCGAACAATGGATCTTCAACTGACAGGCAAGCGCGCGCTCGTGACCGGGTCGAGCTCGGGACTCGGCGAAGCCATCGCCGGCCGCCTCGCCGCGGAGGGCGCCGAGGTCGTGGTGCACGGCCGCGACGTCGCCCGTGCCGAAAAGGTCGCCGCGGCGATCCAGGGTCAGGGTGGCCGGACCGCCGTGGCCATCGGCGATCTGGCCACGGACGAGGGTGCCGCCGCCGTCGCGGCCGCCGCGCTGGCCGGCGGCCCGATCGACATCCTGGTGAACAACGCGGGTGCGTACGAGCACCTGTCCTGGACGGACGCCACACCCGAGGATTGGCGGAACACTTACGAGGGCAACGTGATCTCCGGGGTCCGGATGATCCGGCACCTCGTCCCGCGGATGCGGGACCGGAGTTGGGGCCGGGTGATCACCATCGGCGGCGGGCTGGCGACCCAGCCGATGCAGTCGCACCCCCAGTACAACGCCACGCTGGCGGCCCGGCACAACCTCGCCGTGTCGCTCGCCCGCGAGCTGAAGGACACCGGCGTGACGTCCAATGTGGTCGCGCCCGGCGCCATCCTGGTGGAATCGGTGAAGGAACTCCTCACCGGCATCGCCCCGGCCCGAGGGTGGGGCGAGACGTGGGAGGAGATCGAGCGCGGCGCGGTGCGGGACATCATCCCGAACGACACCGGCCGGTTCGGCAAGCCGGAAGAGATCGCCGCGGCGGTCGCCTACCTGTGCAGCCCGCTGGCCGACTACGTCAGCGGCGCCAACCTCCGGGTGGACGGCGGCCTGATCCGCAACGTCACCTGACGCCGTGGCGTCAGCGCCGGGCGAACGCCGAGATCGTTTGCCGGGCGAAGCCGGTGGCGGCCAGCGCTGTGATGGCTCCGGCTTCCTCGTCGAGTTGCTCGTCCCGGCTCCTGTTCGCCGCGGAGAGGATGAGGCGCTTGGTTGCCGCCAAGGCGCCGGGGGCCATCCCGGCGAGGCGGCCGGCCAGCTCCCGTGCTTCGCCGAGGAGGGCGGAGTCGTTGATGACGGCTGTCGCGAGGCCCCAGTCGCGGGCCTCGTCCGCGGTGAGCGTCCGGTTGGTGAGCGCCAGTTCGAGGGCGCGGCGCGGGCCGAGGAGCTGGGGGAGCAGCGCGCTGGCTCCGTTGTCCGGCGACAGCCCGATCGCCGTGTAGGCGAGCCGGACCTTCGCCGAGCGGCCGAGCAGCACGAGGTCGGCGCCGAAGGCGAGGCCTACCCCGGCGCCGGCGACGGCGCCCTGCGCGGCGCAGACCACCGGGACGGTCAGGGCCGCGAGGTGGCGGTGTGCGGCGTGCACGACGTCGGCGACCTGGCTGACGTAGGAGGCGAGATCGGCTTCGTGCGCGGCGAAGGCGCGGACGTCGCCGCCGACGCAGAAGTGTGGTCCCTCGGCGCGGACGAGGACGACTCGCGCGTCCGTCCTGGTGAGCCGCTCGGTCGCCGCGGCGAGCTGCCGGCCGACGTCGAGGTCGATCGCGTTCGCGGCCAGGACCAGCTCGGCCACGTCGCCGCGCAGGTCGAGCCGCACTTCGCTGTCGGTCATCTCTTCTCCGGAGGTCAAGGAAGTCTTATGCTCTAATCATAATCCTAATTAGCGGCCGAAGGGATGGGGTCCGATGTTCGAGGTGTATCTGCGTGGCCTGCCCTGCGCGTGGTGCGGGCATCCCGCGATCGCGTTCGTGCCGGCGGTGGGCACGAGGCACCAGTACCGGGTGTGTCGGCTCGGCGAGCGCCCGGAAGGTGTCGCCACCGACCGGTTGATGCCGCGCCAGGAGTCTGGGCCGGTCGTCGTCGAAGAGTCGGCCGCCGCTGCTTGACGAGTAATGCTCCTATGATTAACCTACAAGGGCGACCGGACGAAGGAGTCCGTCGTCTGCCGGACCGCGATCGCCTGGTCCGGGCAAGGGAGGACGCTGATGCTGCACCCAGACGTCAACGAGCGCTACAGCCGCGTCGGCCGCGATACGCCCGCCGGTGCGCTCTACCGGCGTTACTGGCTTCCGGTCGCCACCGAGACGGACCTCGACGCCAACCCGGTGAAGCGGGTCCGGCTGCTCGGGGAGGACCTCGTGCTGTTCCGCGCCGAGACGGGCGAGCTGGGCCTGGTGGCCGAGCGGTGCCCGCACCGCGGCGCTTCCCTGGGCTACGGGTTCCCGGACGGCGCCGGGCTGCGCTGCCCGTACCACGGTTGGAAGTTCTCCCCGCAGGGCGAATGCCTGGAACAACCGAACCAGATGCCGCCGTCGGCCCAGTTGCAGGCACGGGCACGGACCACGAGCTACCCGGTCCGGGCGCTCGGCGGCCTGATCTTCGCCTACCTCGGGGAGACACCGGCGCCGGCGCTGCCGCGCCTGGATCTCTTCGCCCTCGAAGAGACCCCGACGCGCTTCCGCGACATCGGCTACGCCGTGATTCCGTGCAACTGGTTGCAGATCATGGAGAACTCGTTCGACCCGACCCACGTCGAGTGGCTGCACGGGCGGCTGTTCAACTACCACCTCGAGCGGGCCGGCGAAGAGCCGACCGTCCTCGGTGGACACCACATCAAGATCGGCTTCGACCTCGTCGACTACGGCATCATCAAGCGCCGGCTGCGCGAGGGCCAGACCGAGGACGACGAGGACTGGAAGGTCGGCCACCCGGTCTACTTCCCGAACATCCTCAAGGTCGGCGGTTACGGCCTCAGCTCCTTCCAGATCCGCGTGCCGATGGACGACCACCACACGCTGCACTTCTGGTACTGCTACTACGACGTGCCCGACGAGTACGCGAACCTCGTCGAGGAGGTTCGCGCCCTGCCCGACACCTACGAGGTGAAGCTCCAGGACGCGGACGGGAACTTCCTGATGGACACCATCGACTCGCAGGACGCGATGGTGTGGGTGACCCAAGGCGCGCTGACCACCCGTGACGACGAGCACCTCAGCTCGTCGGACCAGGGCATCGCGCTCTACCGCAACCTGCTCCGCAGCCAGTTGCAGGCGAACGAGACCGGCGGCGCCGTGATGAACGTGCACGACGCGGCGACCGAAGGCGAGCTGATCCAGCTGCCGCAGGAGAAGAAGGAACTCGGGATCGGTGGTGGCGGCGCCAACCCGATGGCGTCGTTCCTGCGGACGCAGGGTGTCTACAGCCCGCGGCTGAGCACGCTCACGCAGCGGATCGACGCCGTGGTGCGGAAGGCCGGCTGAGCGAGCCGTGGACTCCGCCGCCCCGAACTCCGCACCCGACGGGGGCTGCCGCGACGGCCGCCACCGCACCGGGACCGGGATCTGCCCGGCCTGCGGTGAATGGCTGCCCACCGCCTGGTGCCGGGCCGCCGGCTGCGGCTGGCGGGAGGCGATCGGCGAGCCGACGATCGCGGCCGCCGTACGCCACCACACCGAGACCGGCCACCCGATCCGCGTGCTGATCGACTGACGCGCCGGGGACAGTCCCGCCGCGAACCCCACTCCGTGACCGGCCCACGACGAGGGCCCCGGTCGCGGCCACCGAAAGAGGAGCGCATCCCATGCCCCGAAAGATCGTCGACGTCCACGGCCACCTCGTCGCCCCCGCCGAGCTGTACGCCTACCGCGAGTTCCTGATCGGCAGCCGCGGGCACTACGGCCGCCGGCTGAAGGGGTTCTCCGAGTCGCGGGAGGGCCTCGGGCACGGCCGTACCGGCGTCATCCCGCCGGAGGAGCTCAAGCACTTCGCCGAAGAGCACATCGCCTGGCTGGACAAGGTCGGCACCGACGTGCAGCTGGTCTCGGCGCGGCCCTACAGCCTGATGCACTCGGAGAAGCCGGCGCGGATCGTGCACTGGTGGGCCCAGGCCGTCAACGACGCCATCGCGACCCAGGTGCAGTTCTACCCGCAGCGGCTGCAGGGCATCTGCAACCTCCCGCTGGTCTGGGGCGAGCCGGTCTCCGTCGTCTTCGAAGAGCTCGAGCGCTGCGTCAACGAGCTGGGCTTCGTCGGCGTGCTGGTCAACCCGGACCCGAGCGAAGGCCGCGCGCCGATGGAGGTGCCCGGGCTCGGTGACGAGTACTGGTACCCGCTGTACGAGAAGCTGGTCGAGTACCAGCTGCCGATGCTGGTGCACTCCTGCGGCTGCGTGTCCCTGCGCGAGAACCAGAGCCTGCACTTCATCTCCGAGGAGAGCACCGCGGTGATGTCGCTGGTGCAGTCCGACGTGTTCGACGTCTTCCCGGACCTGAAGGTCGTGGTGCCGCACGGCGGCGGCGCGATCCCGTACCAGGTGGGCCGGTTCCGCGGCACCTACTGGCAGGGCACCGAGCGCGGCGGGACGTTCGACGAGGCGATCCGGAAGCTCTACTACGACACCTGCCTCTACAGCGAGGAAGCGCTTGCTCTGCTGGTCAAGGTGATCGGCAGCGACCGCGTGGTGTTCGGCACCGAGCGGCCCGGCGACGGCTCGCACAAGAAGACGCCGACGGCAGGCTGGGCCGACGACATCGCCGGGGTCCTGCGCGGCATCCCCGCGCACTCGGCGCAGGACCTGGATCTCATGCTCGGCGACACCGCGCTGGACATCTACCCGCGCCTGCGCAAGAACCTGGAAGCGGCGGGCTGAGATGACCTCCGAACTGCTCGAACCGACGCAGACCGAGGCCGAACGGGACGCCATCGTCGGCCTGGTCCGCGAGTTCGTCCAGGAGCGGGTGGCGCCCCGGGTCGCCGAGTACGACGCGGCCGAGGAACTGCCCGCCGACCTGCTCCAGGAAATGGCGCGGATGGGCTTCTTCGGCGGCGTGGTGCCGGTCGAATGGGGCGGCCTCGGCCTCGACCACGTCACCTTCACCCGGATCATCGAAGAGGTTTCGCGCGTCGACCACTGCCTGGGCGTGCTGATGAGCATGCCCTCGGCGCTCGTCGGCTCCGGCCTGCTGGAGTTCGGCACGACCGAGCAGAAGCAGCAGTGGCTGGTACCGCTGGCCGAGGGCAAGCTGTTCGGCGGCGCCGGGGTCACCGAGCCCCGGTCCGGCAGCGACGTCGCCGGCACGCAGACCCGCTACACCCGCGAGAGCGGCGGGTACGTGCTCAACGGCGCGAAGGCTTGGATCACCAACCTGGACCGGGCGTCGTTCTTCGTCACCTTCGCCACGCGGGACCCCGCGCTGGGGCGCCGTGGCCTGTCGGCGTTCATCGTGCCCGCCGACGCGCCGGGCGTGCTCAAGAACCCCGTGCACAACAAGCTGGGCTTCCGCCCGCTGTGCAGTGGCGACCTCGTCTTCGACAACGTCCGCCTGGCGCCCGACGCGATGCTCGGGGCCGAGGGCGACGGGTTCGCGGTCGCGATGAACGCCGTGGAGCGCGGCCGCCTGTCGGTCGCCTCGCGCGCGGTGGGGCTGGCTCAGTCCTGTTTGGACGCTTCGGTGCGCTACGCGCGCGACCGGGTCGTGTTCGGCCAGCCGATCACGGACTTCCAGATGGTGCAGCAGAAGATCGCGAACATGGCCGTCTCGGTGCAGGCCGCGCGGTTGCTCACCGAGCGGTGCGCCGAGGCCATGCAACGGGGTGAACGCGCCCGCGTCGAAGCCAGCATGGCCAAGATGTACGCGAGCGACGTCGCGCAGGCCGTGGCCACGGATGCGGTCCAGATCCACGGCGCCTACGGCGTGTCCGAGGAATACCCCGTGGCACGGGCCTACCGCGACGCGAAGGTGTTCCAGATCGTCGAAGGCGCGAACGACATCCACCGCGTGCTCATCGCCAAGGACGCCATCCGCGGGGAGTCACGCCGATGACCGCGGACGTCCGTGCCGCGGCTCGCCGGCTGAAGCCCGGCGGGCTCGGCGAGGCCTCGGCGCGGGACCTGCTCGCGCCCCTGGACCTGCCGTTCGTCCCGGCCACCCCGGTTCGTTCGGCTGACGAAGCCGTGGCCGTCGCTCGCGATTTCGGCTTCCCAGTGGTGCTGAAAGCGCTCACCGACGACGTGCTGCACAAATCCGACGCGGGCCTGGTCGAACTCGGCCTCGCCACGGCGGACGCGGTGTCCGCGGCGCATGACCGGCTCGTCGAACGGGTCACGGCGCTCGGCGCCGCCGACGCCCGCGTCGTCGTGCAGCCGATGGCGCAGCCGGGCACGGACCTCATCCTCGGCTGGGTCCGGGACCCGACGTTCGGCCCGGTCGTCGTCGCCGGGCTCGGCGGGGTGACCGTCGAACTGTTCCGCGACGTCGCCCGCCGCGTCGCCCCGGTGACCGTGGACGACGCCGACGAGATGCTGCGGTCACTGCGGTGCGCGCCGCTGCTGACCGGGTTCCGGGGCGCCGCGCCCGTCGACACGGAGCAGTTCAGCGAGCTGGTAGCGCGGGTGTCCGAGCTGGCGCTCGCCGTGCCGGAACTGTCCGAACTGGACCTGAACCCGGTGCGGGTGCTCGCCGACGGCACCTGTGTCGTGCTCGACGCCCGCGTGGTGGTCGAGCCGGTGACCGCCGTCGAACCGCGGGGGAGCGCCCCCGACCTCACGGCCCTGCTCCGGCCGCGGAGCATCGCGGTCGTCGGCGCATCCCGGGACGCCACCCGGCCCGGCGCCCGCATCCTGGCGTCCCTGCGCGAGCACGGGTTCGCGGGCGAGCTGCACCCGGTCAACCCGGCCGGTGGCGAAGTCGGCGGGTTGCCTGCCGTGACGTCCTTGAGCGAGCTGCCGGGGGTGCCGGACCTCGTCTGCGTCGCCTTGCCCGCCAAGGCTGCCGTCGAGTCGGTCCGCGACTGCGTCCGGCTCGGCGTCCCGGCCGTGATCGTGTTCGCCTCCGGGTTCGGCGAGGCGGGCGCGGCGGGGCAGGCGCTCGAAGCCGAGCTGCGCGCCGCCGTGGCAGGCTCCGCCACGACCCTGTGCGGGCCCAACACGATCGGCGTCGTCAGCGCGCACCACCGGATGGCCGCGACGTTCAGCCAGGCCATCACCGGTTTCCCGCTGCGCGAGTCGGGTACCTGCCTGATCGCCCAGAGCGGCGCCGTCGCGGGCAGCCTGGTGTCGCGGGAACTGGCCGACGGCTACGGCATCGGCGACTGGGTGACCGTCGGCAACCAGTCCCAAGTGGACGTCGCCGACTACCTGGAGCACTTCACGACACTCGACACGACCCGGTCGATCGCGGTGTTCCTCGAAGGCGTGCCCGACGGCGACCGCTTCCGTCGCGCGTTGTCCGCCGCGCGAACCCGCGGGGTGCCGGTGGCGGTGTTCAAGACCGGCGTCACCGAAGCGGGCCGCCGCGCGGTGTCCTCGCACTCGGGCGCCCTCGCCGGCAGCGGCGAGGCGTACCGCGCGGTGCTGGCGCAGGAGAGCGCGGTGCAGGTCACCGAGCTGACCGGCCTGCTCGAGATCGCCTGGACGCTCGGCAACACACCGCGCCCCGCCGGCGGCCGGGTCGCGGTCGTCACCACTTCGGGCGGCGCGGGCAGCGCCACCGCGGACCTGATCGACCAGCACGGACTCGCGCTGGCGGCGTTCGAGGAGCGGACCGCGGCCGACCTGGCCGCAGTGCTCCCCGCCTTCGCCCACGTCGACGATCCCCTCGACATCACGGCCGAAGGCACGTTCGCCGAGGGCACCGTGCGCCGCGTCGTCGAACTCGTCGCCGGAGACCCCGGCGTCGACCTCGTCTGCGTGGTGCTGACCAGCATCGCGGGCGAGGACGCCGTCCGCGTCGCGCGGCAGATCGCCGACGCGGCCGGCGGCAGCCCGAAACCCGTGCTCGTGTCCTGGCTCGTCACCCGCTCGCTCGCCGCCGACGGCATGGCCCTGCTGGCCGGACGCGGCATCCGGGTCTTCACCGAGCCCGCCCGCATGGTCGCCGCGGCCGCCGCCCTCGTTTCCGCACCGCAACCCAGGAGTACTCGTGTCTGACACCGATGCCGTCGAAGAGCTGCGGGCGCTGGTCGCGTTGTCGTGCCGCATCCTGGCGGCCACCGGGTGCGTCCGCGAGATCACCGGGCATGTCAGCACCCGGGTGCCCGGCACCGACCGGATCCTCGTCCGGTGCCGCCCACCGCAGGACCCGGGCGTGCGGTTCACCGTCGTCGGCGACATCCACCTCGTCGGCCTCGACGCGACGAACGCCGACCTCCCGGACGGCTACGCGCTGCCGGGGGAGTGGCCGATCCACACCGAGCTGTATCGGCAGCGCCCGGACGTCGGCTCCGTGGTGCACGGGCATCCGGAAGCGTCGCTGAAGTGCGGCATCCTCGGGCTGCCGATGGAGCCGGTGATCGGGGCGTACGACCCGGGCGCGATGGAGCTGGCCGTGCGCGGCGTGCCGACGTACCCGCGGGCCGTGCTCATCAGTGACCGGAAGCTCGGCGGCGAAGTGGCCGACACGATGGACACTGCCGATGCCTGCCTGCTGCGCGGGCACGGCGTGGTCGCCGTCGGCGCCGACCTGCAGCAGGCGACGGTCCGCGCGATCAAGCTCGAAACGCTCGCCGAGCTGACGCTGAGCCTGCACTCGGTGCCGGGCGGCCGGCCGCAGCACCTGTCCGAAGAGGACATCGCCGAAGTCTCGGGTTTCGTGAACAGCCGCAACGCCGCGAAGACTTACGCCCACTGGACGTGGGACTACTACCGCCACACGCTCGGCGACGCCGCCGACGTGACCCGGCGCGGCTGACTCGTCAAGGAGGAACACATGGCACAGGTAGTGGGCGGCGCCGCGGTGTCGCACAGTCCGCAGCTCTCCATGGAATCGGGCGGGTGGCGCGCGCACGGCGACCTCGAACTGCCCCGGCTCGGCGCGCTCGGCCTGACGCCGACCGACCGGTCCCAGGAGGAGTTGGAAGACGAACTCGACCCGGCCCTGCTGGCCGAGCGGTACCAGGCGTGCCAGCGCGCTTTGGAGAAGACCCGGGACGAGCTGCTCGCCCTGCGGCCGGACGTCCTGGTCGTGATCGGCGACGACCAGCGGGAACTGTTCCTCGACGACATCATGCCCGCGGTCTCGATCTTCTGGGGCGAGTCCCTGGAGGACCGGCCGCCGGGTGCCGAGGCCTATCCATCCACAATGGAAACGGCGTACAAGTACTACCACGCCGCCGAAGTCGACGTGTACGAAACGCACGCGGGGCTGGGCCTGCACCTGGTCGAGCAGCTCGTCGAGGGCGGCTTCGACGTCGCGCAGTTCACCGAGCAGCCGAAGGACCGCTCGCTCGGCCACGCGTTCACCTTCGTCTACCGCCGCCTGCTGGAAGGCCTGCCCCGCATCCCGCTGGTGCCGATCTTCCTCAACACCTACTACCCGCCGAACCAGCCCACGCCGGGTCGCTGCGTCCAATTCGGACAGGGACTCCGCAAGGCGATCGACAGCTGGCCGTCGGACCTGCGGGTGGCGCTGATCGCCTCCGGCGGCCTGACCCACCCGATCATCGACGAGAAGCTGGACCGCGGCCTGCTCGAAGCCCTGGAAGCGCACGACCACGAGGCCCTGTCCCGAATTCCCGTGGACGGCCTGCGCGAAGGCAGCTCCGAGATCCGCAACTGGATCGCCGTCGGCGCGGCCCTGCACGACGCGCCCGGAAAGGTCGTCGACTACATCCCGGCGTACCGCTCGAAGGCGGGTTCGGGCTGCGGCATGGGGTTCTTCACCTGGACCCGGGCATGACCCCGGTCCGGGACCGGCTGCTCGCCCTCGACACGTGCGTGCTGTCGGACGCGCTCGACGCGCGCGGCCTGTCCGGCGCGGTCGCCGGTGTCCTGCCGGTCTGGGAAGGCGCCCGGCTGGCCGGGCGGGTGGTGACGATGCGGACGGTGCCCGCCGACGGCCGCGCCAGTCGCAGCCACCTGGGCACCGCGGCGATCGAACGGGCCGCCGAAGGCGAAGTGGTGGTCGTGCAGCAGGACACCGGCCGGCCCTTCCGGTCGGCCACCTGGGGCGGCCTGCTCGCGCGCGCCGCGTCGCTGAAAGGACTGGCCGGAGTCGTCGTCGACGGCGCGTGCCGGGACGTCGACGAGATCCGCGAACTCGGCCTGCCGGTGTCCGCGCGGGAAGCCATCCCCTTCACCGCGCGGGGCCGGATCGTCGAGGACGCGGTCGGCGTGCCGGTGCGGATCGGCGGCGTCGAGGTGCACGAGGGCGACTACGTGCTCGCGGACGGCAGCGGCGCGGTGTTCGTCCGCGCGGCCGACGTCGAGGACGTGCTCGCGGCCGCCGAGCGGCTGGTGGCCCGCGAGCGGTTGATGGCCGAAGACCTGCGGGCGGGCCGGCGCCCGTCCGACGTCCTCGGCACGGACTACGAGGAGATGCTCAATGCCTGACCAGACGGCCGACCGGGCGCGGGCGATCGGCACCGCCGGGCTGTCCGACGCGCTGGACAAGCTCGGCCTGCCGGGCGCCGTGCCCGGGATCGTGCCCTTCGACCCGCGGTTCTCGATCTGCGGGCGGGCGTTCACCGGCCAGTACGAACCGGTCGACGCTCTCGGCGGGACCGTCGGCGACTACATCGACGACGTCGAGCCCGGGCAGATCGTGGTGCTGAGCAACGACGGGCGCCTCGACTGCACGGTCTGGGGCGACATCCTCACCGCCGTCGCGAACGCGCGCGGCATCGGCGGCACCGTGATCGAAGGGGTCTGCCGCGACGTCGCCGACAGCCTGGCCATCGGCTACCCGGTGTTCGCCCGCGGCCGCAGCATGCAGACCGGCAAGGACCGGGTGCGCCTCGCCCACACCGGCCGTCCCGTGCGGCTGGGTTCGGTGCTGGTGCACCCCGGCGACGTGATCCGCGGCGACGCCGACGGCGTTGTGGTCCTCGCCGTGGACCGGGCCGACGACGTGCTCGACGTCGCGGAGGGCATCGAGCGCGCCGAGGACAGCATCCGGACGGCGGTCGCGGACGGCCGGCGGCTCGACGAGGCACGGGCCGAGATGGGTTACCACTCGCTGCAGACGAAAGCCGGCGCACGATGACCGCGCAGGCGACCCGGCTCGGCGAGTTCGGTACGGCGACGCTGCACGAGTCCGGGGCGACCCCGCTGCCGCCGCAGCTGCGGCCCCTCGACCCGGCGTGGCGGATCTGCGGGTACGCGTTCACCGTCCGGCTGACCCCCGGCAACAACATCTGGCTGCACCGTGCGCTCTACGCGGCCGCGCCGGGGGACGTCCTCGTCGCCTCGACCGGTGGCGCCTTCGAATTCGGTTACTGGGGCGACATCCTGACCAGCGCGGCGATCGCCCGCCGGCTCGGCGGCCTGGTGCTCGACGGCTGCGTGCGCGACTCGGCGGAGCTGCTGCAGCTGGGCTTCCCGGTGTTTTCACGCGGTTTGTGCGTCCGCGGCACCGGCAAGGACACGACGGGCGGCGACCTCGACGCCGACATCACCATCGGCTCGGTGGTCGTGCGGCCCGGCGACCTGGTCGTCGGGGACGCCGACGGCGTCGTCGTCTCGCCGCGGGAGGACGCCGCCGTGATCGGCGAGCGCGCGGCGCGGCGGGAGGACAAGGAAGCCTCCGTGCGCCGGCGGATCGCCGCCGGCGAGTCCACTCTCGACATCTACGGGTTCTGATGGACACGCACGGGGTGGGCATCGCCGGCTGGGGTGCGGCCGGGCAGCTGATGGCCGCCGCGCTCGGGCACTCGGAGCGGTTCCGGCTCGCAGGGGTCGCGGACGTCGACCCGGCGGCCCGCGAGCACGCCGCCGCCGAGACCGGCTGCCGGGTGCACCCGGACGTCGCTTCGCTGGCCGCGTCCGGTGACGTCGACGTCGTGTACGTCGCGACGCCGACCGCCACGCACCTGGAAGCGGTCCGGGCCGTTGCCGCGCAAGGAAAACACGTCATCTCGGAGAAACCCCTCGCCACGACACTGACGGACGCGCGGCTGGCGGTCGAAGCCGCTGAACGTGCCGGTGTCGTCCTGCTCGTCGGCGCGACCCACAGCTACAACGCGCCGGTCCGCGTCCTGCGGCGGCTGGTCGAAGACGGGACGCTCGGCCCCTTGCTGTCGGTGTGCGCGAACTGCCACACCGACTGGCGCCGCCGCCCGCGTTCCGCCGCGGACCTCGATGCCGCGCAGGGCAACGGTTTGGTGCTCCGCCAAGGCGCCCACCAGATCGACGTCCTGCGGTACGTGTGCGGCGGGCTGACCGAGTCCGTCACCGGGACGACGTTCGGCGGCGCCGACGGGACCGAACTCGGGTTCTCGGCCCAGCTCGCGTTCCCCGGCGGCGTCCACGCGAGCGCGTACTACGTGGGCACCGGCGGGTTCGACAGCCGGCTCCAGACCTGGGGAGTCGGCGAACTCGGCACCTTCGACGTCGCCGCCACCCCGGAGACGAGCCGGTTCTTCGTCCTGCCGGGTGAAGGAGCGGTGTCCCCGGTCTTCGGCACCCTGGCGGCGACCTTCGCGGACGGCGGCGCCTGGGTCACCCCCACCGGCGCGCTCGTGTTCGCGGGCGACGACGTCACCGAAGTCGGCGTCGAAGACGAGGCGTCCGGCTGGCAGGCGCTGCTGGCAGAGCTGGCCGGTGCGCTCGACGGGCACCCGGCCGTCCACACCGGACGCTGGGGCCTGGCGACGCTCGAAGTGGCGCTCGCCCTGCACGAGTCCGCCCGCACCGGCCGGCGCGTCGGCCTGCACCACCAGGTCCCCACCCAGCCCGACCTTCAGGCGTAAGGAGAACAAGATGATCATCGACGCGCACGCGCACGTCAACGCCCCGCCGGAGCTGTACGCCTACCAGGCGGCCCTCATGTCCTCGCGCGGTGCCCACGGGCAGGGGAGCGCGGGTGTCTCCGACGCCGCGCTCAAGGAGTGGGGCGAGCGCACCCTCGCCACCATGGACGGCGTCGGCACCGACCTGCAGCTGATCTCGCCGCGGCCATTCCACTGCGGGCACTCGATGCGCCCGGCGAAGACCGTGCACTGGTGGACCAGCGCGGTCAACGACGTCATCGCCCGCCAGGCCGCGCTGTTCCCCGGCCGGCTGGCCGGGGTCGCCGGCCTGCCGCAGGCGTACGGCGAGAGCGCGACCGACTGGGTCGGCGCCCTTGAGGAGGCCGTCACCCAACTGGGGATGGTGGGCTGCGTGCTCAACCCCGACCCGTCCGAGGGCACCGGGCACGTGCCGCCGCTGGGTGACCCGTTCTGGTACCCGCTGTACGAAAAGCTGGTGGAGCTCGACGTGCCGGCGCTGATCCACTCGGGCAGCTGCCTCAACGACCGGGAGACCTACAGCGAGCACTTCGTCACCGAGGAGAGCATCGCGATCCTCACGCTGCTGAACTCCGAGGTGTTCCTGCGCTACCCGACGCTGAAGATCATCGTCGCGCACGGCGGCGGCTCGGTGCCGTACCAGATCGGGCGCTGGCGGGCGGCTCGCGCGCACCCGAAGCTGCGCCTGGGCCACGTGCTCAAGGACGAGTCGTTCGACGAGAGCCTGCGGCGGCTGTGGTTCGACACGGTCCTGCACAACCCCGGTTCGCTCGAGCTGCTGATCAAGACGGTCGGCGCGGACAGGTGCCTGTTCGGCACCGAGCGGCCGGGCAGCGGCACCGCGCCCGACCCGGTGACCGGGCACGACTTCGACGACATCCGGCCGGTCGTCGAGGGCTTCGGGTTCCTCAGCGAGGCCGA
The DNA here is from genome assembly GCF_010550475.1 of Amycolatopsis sp. SID8362. NCBI lineage: Bacteria > Bacillati > Actinomycetota > Actinomycetes > Pseudonocardiales > Pseudonocardiaceae > Amycolatopsis > Amycolatopsis sp. SID8362. The sequence goes on along the minus strand of NZ_JAAGNB010000966.1, from coordinate 48,904 downwards.
GAAGACCGCGATCCTCGCGGGCAACGCGCAGTCGCTCTTCAAGCTGACCCCGACGGCGGGGTGACGTCAGGCGAAGAAGCCCTCCGGCGCGGCGGTTCGTCGCGGCAGAGGGCTCTGCGTGTCCCGGCAACACGATCAGGCAAACGCGATAGGCTGAGCCCGTTCAGCGTTCATAACTCACAGTAGTGTACTATCATTAGCCTTGAGCCTGGGTCGTGGGTCGGCCGGCGGGGAGTGGGTGCCATCGTGGTTGACGAACCTGCAGACGGCGAAGGCGCACGCGTCGCCCGCCGTCGTCCCGATGCCCGGCGGCCCCAGAAGGTCTCGCTGGCGATCGCCCAGCGGATCGTCGACGACATCACGGACGACGACCTCGGGCCGGGCACCAAGCTGGCCAGCGAACGCGACATGATGGCCCGGTTCGAGACCGGGCGCGGAACCCTGCGCGAGGCGCTGCGGTTCCTGGAGATGAACGGCGTCATCCGCGTCAAGGCGGGCCCGCACGGCGGCCCGATCGTCTCCGAGCCGGACGCCCACGATCTCGCCGGTGTGCTGGGGTTGTTCCTGCAGCTCAAGAAGATGCCGTTCAAGGCGCTGGTCGCGGCCCGCGAGGTGCTCGAACCGGAACTGGCGGCGCAGGCGGCCGAGGCCGCGGACGAGAAGCTGATCGCCGAGATCTCGGATTCGATCGACGGCATGCGGGAGTTCCTCGACGACGAGCAGAACTTCCTGGCCGAAAACGACCGCTTCCACGCGGCGGTGTCCGCGGCGGCCGGCAACGAGCTGTTCGCCCTGCTGATCTCTTCCCTGCACCTGATCACCGACGGCATGCCGCTCGGGGTGAGCTACCCGCCGCCGCGGCGGAAGGCGGTGCTGCAGGCGCACGAAGCCGTGTGCGACGCCATCAAGAACGGTGACGCGGAAGGCGCCCGGTGGGCGATGCGCCGGCACATGCGGGAGTTCCGCCGGTACATCGTCGAGAAGTTCCCGATGGTCTACGAACGCCCGGTCCGCTGGCGCGACGTGGCTCCCTGAGCCGGTTGTTGCCTCAAGAAGTTACCGATCTCCACTAACCACTGCAACGCGGCGGCACGGAACGCGCTGGTTCCGGCGCAGCGTCCTGAGGGCTTACTGTGCCTCTGTGTAAGTGCCGTGCCTTGTGGTGTTTGGGGGTCGCTCTTCGGAATGGGTTCTGAATTGTCGCGAAGCACCCGCAAGAGATTGCGTTGGCACTGGCGAGGGCGGTCGAGGCTACCGGCGTCGTCCGAGAATTTGCTAGGATCGAGTATCCCAGCTCTCGAAGAGCGACTCTTAGTGAGTATCTGATAGCTTTGTTGGCATCCAAGAAGGGGACTAGAATGTCCGGAACTTGGACTGGTCCCCGTTCCTGTCGCGGGGATATTTCCCATTTTCTCCCAGCGGCGTCCCGTGCGCTAATTCCGATAATATCGACGCGGTTACCAGGGTAAGGTGGGCCAACTGCAATAATACCGACCTTCTTGTCGTAGTCTAGCCGGATCGGGAAGTCTTCGAATTCCAAAGTCTCCCCTGGTGGGACTACGCTTCCGTGAACTTTGCAGTCAATATGCCCTCCGGGCAAGCGAGGATGGCTAGGATTTATGTCATCGGCAACGTTCCATAGCTGGTATCGAACTACGTAGCGCACGCTGAGGATTTCGATGGGCAGATTGGCGGCATTTCGCGCGAAAACTGTGGAAATCAGTCGAATGCACGTTTCGGTGTCGGCTTCTGAGCTATCATTTGCAACGTCAACCTTAACCCATATGCCAACATCTTCGATTTGCCGCCGAAGTCGATGCTTTCGATCTCGCCAGATAATGAGAGCTGTCGCACTGAACGACAGGGCTGAAAACCAGGACGGAACATTTCCCCAATCCAACCCCAACCAGCCCACGGTAGCCCTTTCCTAGATTCCGCTCATAGTCGTAAGGCTACCTCTGGTCAGCGTGGGGATGTTGTCAAGGGGTGGAGCAAAGCGTTCATGGCATCGTGGACGCGCCGCTGGCCGGCTCCCGGCGTTTCCGCTTTGTCAGGGGACGATGTCGCGCCAGCGCAGCGGCCGGTCCAGCACCGCCGGGAAGTCGGACTCCACCCGGGTGCGCAACCGGCGCAGGTGCTTGCGCATCGCCCAGCGCGCGCCCTCGGCGTCGCCTGCCTCGATCGCCTCCGCGATCTCCGAGTGCGACTTCACCACGTTCTCCCGCCGCGGCCGCGAATAGTCGAGGCCCAGCGGCACGCCGTCGGTGATGGTGTGCAGGGAAGAGATCACCAGCGCGAAGAGGTCGTTGCCCGACGCGGCGGCCACCGCCGAATGGAACCGGTCGTTTTCGGCCAGGAAGTTCTGTTCGTCGTCGAGGAACGCGCTCATGCCGTCGATGGTGTCCTTGAGGCGCGCGTGGTCTTCCGCGGTCGCGCGCTCGGCGGCGAGCCCGGCCAGCTCCGGTTCGAGGACCTCTCGCGCGGCGACGACCGCCCCGAACGGGACGCCGCGCAGCTGCATGAACAGCCCGAGCACCCAGGCGAGGTCCTGCCCGTCCTGTTCGGCGACCACCGGGCCGCCGCGCGGGCCGGGCTTCAACGTGATCGCTCCGGTCATCTCCAGGAACCGCAGGGACTCCCGCAGCGTGCCCCGGCCCGCGCCGAACCGCTCGAGCATCTCCCGCTCGCCGGGCAGTTTCGCGCCCGGCCCGAGGTCGTCCCGCGTGATGTCGTCGACGATGTCCTGCGCGATCCCGAGCGCGGCCTTGTGTGAACGGCGGGGGTCAGGCCGGCGTCGTGGCCGGCGCGCCCCCTCGGATTCCCTGCTCGCCACCCCGGCGAGCCTACCATTGCCCTGATTCCCGAACGGCCTGCTTGACGGACTGCGCGCAGCTACCTAGCCTGCTATTGCTCCTATAATTAACCTAATGTGTTGAGGCGCATCCCAGGAGGTTCAGTGTCGAACATCCCGCTTCCCCTCGACCCGACGCTCCCGCGCACGGAGAACTACGCGGACGGCACCTCGGTGCTGCGCTCGACGTCGTTCAGCGTCGACGTCTACCACGAGAACGCGGTGCTGCTGGCCGGCACGCTGCTCGGCTCGGACGGCGATCGCCACCGGCACCTCAAGCGCCTCGAAGGCGGCCTGTTCAACCCGGCGCACCTGGCGCACTACGAGAAATCGGTGCTGGCGAAGGTGGTGGACGAGGAGTTGGCGGCGATCGCGGCGGACCGGCCCGGCGACGGCGTCCCCCGCGGTGACCTCATCCCGCTGGTGCGCCGGATGGCGCTGCGGATCTCGGCGGAGGTCGTCGGGCTCGACGACGTCGACGACGCCCGGCTGTCCCAGCTGACCACGCTCGTCGCCCGGCTCGGCGACGGCATCCTGATCCAATGGGCGACCCGCGACCACGCCGAAGTCATGCGGGACGCGCTGGCCTGCAAGGACGAGTTCTGGGCGGACTTCGTGCGCCCGGCGCTGGAGAAGCGCCGCCGGCGAGGTGCGGCGGGCCAGGACCTCATCTCGGTGATCCTCGCCGACACCACGATGACCTGGTCGGACGACGACATCCTCAAGGAAGCCCTGCTGTTCATGGCCGCCGCGGCGTTCACCACGGCGACGGCGGTGACGCACGCCGTCGCCGAGCTGACGAACTGGCTGCCGGACCACCCCGAGGCGCGCGAGAAGCTGTCCGATCCCGAATTCCTGCGTGTGGCGGGCATGGAGTCGCTGCGCATGCACCCCGGGCGGCACGTCCTGTTCCGGGCGGCAGTCGAGCGCACGACCATGCCGGACGGCACGCCGGTGGAGCCAGGCCAGATCGTGCTCGTCGACAAGTTCCACGCGAACATGGACGAAGAGGCCTACGGCGGCGCGGTCGGCGAGTTCAACCCGTACCGCACGATCGCCGAAGGCACCGCGCCCTACGGCCTGAGCTTCGGGGCCGGCCCCCACCAGTGCCTGGGCAAGCCGCTGGTGCTCGGAACCGCCGCCGGGCGCCGCGCCGAGCCGCGCGACGGCACGCTCGCCCTGCTGCTCGGCGCGTTGTTCCGGGCGGGCGTGGAGCGCGACCCGGACCACCCGCCGGTGCGCCCGGACAGTGTCCACGACCGCTACGAATCCTTTCCCGTCCGGTTCACCGCGCTCTGAGGAGGAGTCCGATGCGTGCACGGGCGATGGTCCAGCTGGGACCGGGCGTGCTGGCGGAGCAGGAGTTCGACGTCCCCGTCATCGGGGACGGCGAGGCGCTGCTGAAGATCGAGGCCACCGGCGTCTGCGGCAGTGACAAGACGCAGCTGGACGGCGGCCTGGCGAAGAGCGGCTGGTCCGCCTACCCGGTGATCCCCGGGCACGAGCCGGTCGGCCGGGTCGTCGAGATCGGCGCCGAAGCCCGGCGGCTCTGGGGTGTCGCGGAGGGACAGCTCGTCGCGGTCGAATCCGTGGTGCCGTGCCAGGTCTGCGACCGCTGCACCGGCGGGCTGGTGAAGTTCTGCCGTAACCGCTTCTCCTACGGCTTCACCCCGACGACGTTCGGCAGCGGGCTGTGGGGCGGCTTCGCCGAATACCTCGTGCTGCGGCCGAACACCAGGGTGCACCAGGTGCCCGAGGGCGTCGAAGCCGAAGTGGCGACGTTGTTCAACCCGCTCGGCGCCGGGTTCGACTGGACGGTGCGCCGCGGCGGGACCGTCGCCGGCGACGCCGTGGTGGTCCTCGGCTGTGGGCAGCGCGGGCTGGCTTCCGCGGTCGCCGCGCGGGCCGCGGGCGCGGACCGGGTCGTCGTCACCGGCCTCGCCCGGGACCGGCACAAGCTCGAGATCGCGGCCAAGCTCGGCGCCGACGCCACCGTCGAGGTGGACAACCTCCCCGACGGCTGCCCGGACGTCGTCACCGCGGTGCGCGCGGCGCTCGGCGGGGACGCCGACCGCGTGGTGGACACGACCCCGCACGCGGTTTCCGCCATCGGCGACGCGATCGCGCTCGTGCGGCCCGGGGGAGTGGTGGTGGTCGCCGGGCTCAAGGGCGGCGCCGATCTGTCCGGAGTGGACGCCGACGCGATGGTGCTCAAGGCGATCGACATCCGGGGCGTGGTGAGCGTGGAGCCGTGGGGCTACCGCCAGGCCCTGCGGCTGCTGGCGTCCGGACGGCTGCCGGTCGAGCTGCTGCACTCACACACCGTGCCGCTGACGCAGGTCCGGAAGGGCATTGAACTGCTCGGCCGGTCCGACGCCGTGCACGTATCCGTGGTGCCCGGGGCCAGCTGACGCACCGGGGGAAGCGGCGGGCGTGACTGCGTCCGCCGCTTTCGCATGCCATTTTTGTTCTGGCGCAACGTGAGTACTGATCAACAGCTGTCCACAGTGCACAGCTCTTGTGTGTCGTGGCTATTGCTCCTATGGTTATCAGGAATGTCATCCGGCCCAAAGGAGGGACCGTGCAACTCGGCTACGGAAGCGGGGGACGCAAGGGGCGGATGGCCGCCGTGCTGTCGCTCTCGCTCGGCATCGCGCTCGGCGCCACGGCGTGCAGCGGGGGAGTCGGCGGCGACGCCGGCGGCGATTCGATCAAGGTGGGTGCCGTCTTCGCCCTCAGCGGGGTGTACGGCGCGATCGGCGGCGAAATGCTGGACGGCGTCCGGTTCGCCGTCGACGAGGTGAACGCCGCCGGCGGGATCGGCGGCAAGAAGCTCGACCTGGAGGTCAAGGACTATCGGTCCGACCAGAGCCTGCTCCCCGGGCTCGCCAACGAGCTGCTGCAGGACGGCGTCGTGGCCGTGGTCGGGCCGGAGACGAGCACCTCCTCGGTCGTGCTGGACCCGACGATGGCCTCGGCCAAGGTCCCGATGATCACGGCGGCCGGGCTGAACCCGAAGGGCGCGTACAGCTTCAGCGTCCAGCCGCTCAGCGGCTACTTCGACCTCGCGGCGGAATTCGCGAAGAGCCGTGGCGCCAAGGCGTTGTGCGACCTGGGCGTCAGCGGGGCCTCGTTCGAATCGCTGCAGAAGGTCCTGGAACCCGCCGCCGCGAAGGCCGGGTTGCCGATGGGGACGCGCATCCCGTTCGACGCCGCCGCGAGCTCGCTTACCCCGCAGGTGACGCAGCTGAAGAGCGACGGGTGCACGGCGATCTTCGCCGGCGGCACCGGTCCGTCGGTGCTGGTGGTCTCCCGGGCGATGGTCGACCTCGGGATGACCGGCGCCATCCTGATGTCCCAGCCCACCAACGCGACCGCAGCGACGCTGGCCCAGCTCGGTGCGGCGGCGCCGTTCACCAGCTTCGGCTTGCCCAAGGTGATGGTGGCCGACCTGCTCCCGGCGGGCGATCCGGCCGTACCGGTGGCCCGGCCGTTCGCGGACGCCTGGAAGAAGGCCGGGAAGCCGCCGCTGACGACGAACAACGCGATCGGCTACTCGAGCGTCCGCGTCGTCGCGCAGGCCGTCAAGGACGGTGGTCCGACTGCCGAGGCGATCTACGCGGACCTCAAGTCCGGCAAGGACTTCCCGACGCCGATGCTGACCTACAACTTCGGGGCGGCGCGCAACGGCACCTTGCCCGACCGCGGCGACGGCTGGTTCACCTTCGCGCGGTGGAAGCCGGACGCCAAGGCGTGGGAGCTCACCTTCACCGGCACCGAACCGGCGTCCGGCCGGTAGGCGAGGGGAAACGCACGTGCGGGAACTCCAATCGCTCTTCAACGGAATCGGGCTGGGGGCGCTGTACGCCCTGGTCGGTCTCGCGGCCGCGTTCGTCCTGCGGGTCACGAAGATCATGAACTTCGCGGTGGGCGGGATCGTGGTGCTGGCCGGCCTGACGGCGGCGTCGCTCGCCGGGCTGCCCCCGCTGCCGCGGCTCGTGCTGTTGCTCGTGGCCGGGGCGCCGGTCGGCGCGCTCGTGCACCTGGTCTCGACGCGGTGGATCGCGAGCCGAGCGGGGCACGGGCAGGAACACGACCTCGGCGGCGTGCTCGTGACGGTCGCGCTGGCGACCGCCCTGCAGGGGCTGGGCTACCTGCTGTTCGGGTCGGACCTGCGGTTTGCCACCCCGGTGGTGCCGGCGCGCACGTTGTCGCTCGGCGGCGGGATCACGGTCACGACCGGCACCCTGCTCCTCGTCGCGGCGGTCGTGCTCGGTGGCCTCGGCAGCTGGGTGGTGCTGGAACGCTCCCGGCTCGGCCGGGCGCTGCGGGCGGTGTCCGACGACGCGGTCACCGCCCGGCTGTCCGGCGTGCGCGTGTCCACGATGGCGTTCGGCGCCTACGCGCTGCTGGGCGTGTTGTGCTTCTTCGTCGGCGACATCTCCGCCGAAGTCGTCGGGGTCACGCCGGACAACGTCTTCCACATCATCGTGGGCGCGTTGTTCGGGCTGGTGATCGGCGGCGGTGACCGCATCGCCGGGCCGATCGTGGGCGGCTTGGTCATCGGGATCGCCGAAGCGGTCGTGAACGCGCGGGGCGGGCAGTTCACCGCCACCGTCGTCCAGCTCGGCCTCGTGCTGGTGGTCCTCCTGGTGAAACCCCGGGGCCTGTTCCCGGACCGGACGAGCAGGGTGGTCGGATGAACGAGCGGTTCCTGCGGCGGGCGATCCAGGCGGTCGTCGTCGCGCTGTACCTCTACGGCCTGTTCGGCGGCAGTTACGCGTTCCAGGCGACGCTGACCACTGTGTCGTTCACCGCGGCGCTGGCGGTGGCCTACTCCCTGGTGCTCGGCTACCTGGACGTCTTCAACTTCTCCCAGCACGCCGTGATCGGGATTTCGGCGTACGGCTTCGCGATCACGGCCGCGGCCACCGGGTCGGTGTGGTGGGCGGTGCTGGTCTCGGCGGGCTGCTCGGTCGCGCTGCTCGTCGCGGTGGCGGGCCTGAGCGCGCGGCTGACCGGGTTCCAGCTCGGCCTGGTCACCATCTCGGCGGGTGCGGTGTTCCTGACCGCGCTGACCACGTTCACCGACCTGACCGGCGGCTCGTCGGGAATCACGGATTTCCCGCGCTGGGTGGATTTTTCGGCTCGCGAGACGGGACCGGCGCTCGCCCTCGGCGTCGCCGTGCTCGTCGGTACCGGCCTCGTCGTGCGGTTGTTCATGTCGGGCCGCACCGGCCGGCTCGGCGTGGCGATCGGCGACGACGTGTTCCTGGCCCGGGTGGTCGGGACCAACGTCGTGGCCGTCCGGATCGGCGTCTCCGTGGTGAGCGGGCTGCTCACCGCCGTCGCCACGGTGTTGTGGGTGCAGGAGCAGAAGGTCGTGGTGCCGACGACCTACGGGTTGCCGCTGCTGATCCAGATCTTCCTGGTGCTGATGGTCGGTGGACGGCGCAGCATCTGGGGCCCGGTCGCGGCGAGCGTCGTCGTGGTCGGTGTGCCGGGCTGGATCGGCGGGCTGGACGGCAATGTCCTGACGATCGTGTTCGCGCTGCTGGTGATCCTCGTGGTCGTGCGCCGCCCGACGGGCCTGTTCCCCGAGGTGCTGCGCGACCGCCGCCGCCGATGGCCGGCGCGTCGTTCCCCGGTGAGCGCGGCGGGGGAGCGGCCGGAGATCGTCGCCGTCGCGGCCGACGGCGTCCGGAAGTCGTTCGGCTCGGTCGTGGCGCTCGACGGGGTCTCGATCGCCTTCGAACCCGGGCAGATCACCGCGATCATCGGCTCCAACGGGTCCGGCAAGACGACGTTGCTGAACTGCCTCAACGGGATCTGGCCGCCGGAGGCCGGACGGGTCGGCCTGCGCTGGTCCGACGGCGCCGAGCGGGACGTCCGCTGGGGGCGGGTGCACCGGCTCGCCCGGCACGGCCTCGGGCGCAGCTTCCAGGTGCCGCGGCTGGCGGCGGGCCTGAGCGTGCGCGACAACGTCGGGCTGGCCTGTGACGGCTGGGGCCGGCGCGCGAACCCCGAGCGGCTGGAGGCGGTGCTGGAGCGGTGGGCATTGACCGGCTGGCTCGACCGTCCGGTGGCGGTGCTGCCGCACGGCGTGCGCCGGTGGGTGGAACTTGCGCGGCTCGAGCTCGGGGGCTGCCGCGTGCTGCTGCTGGACGAACCGGCCGCCGGGCTCACCGACGAAGAGGTCGAGTTCCTGGTCGAGGCCCTGCGGCGGTGGCGGGCCGACGGGTGCGCCGTCGTGCTCGTCGAACACGACCACGACCTGGTGGAGCGGATCGCCGACCGCACGGTGGTGATGGTGGGCGGCCGGATCGTCGGCGTCGGCGACCTCGCCGAGCTGCGCGCCCGCGGCGACCTGCACGACGTCATCGGATCCGGGACGAGGAGCTGACCGCCATGCTGCGACGAAGGTTCACGAGTACGCCGGTGCGCGCCCTCGTTCTCGAGGACGCGGACATCGGGTACGGCCAAATGACCGTGCTGCGCGGGGCCGGCTTCACGATCGGGGCCGGCGAGTGCGTCGGTGTGCTGGGGCCGAACGGCGTGGGCAAGACGACGTTGCTGAGCTGCCTGGCCGGGGTGCGGGGCCCGGGCCGGGGCTCGGTCATCGGGCTGACCGGCGACGGCGAGCGCGTCGACCTGACGCGGACTGGTCCCGAAGCCCGCCGGTTCGCGGGGATCTCGTTCGTCCCCGAGGGGCGCCGCATCTTCCCCCGCCTCACGGTGGCGGAGACGCTGCGGTTCGCCCACGAAGCCCTGCGCCGCCCCCGGGCGGCCGCCGACGAGGCGATCGAGGAGGTCTACACCCGCTTCCCCGGCCTCGCCGGCCGGCGCCACGTCGCGGCGGGCATGCTCAGCGGCGGCGAGCAGCAGATGCTGTCGCTGGCACGGGCGATGGCGGGCGACCCCTCGGTGCTCCTCGTGGACGAACCGTTCATGGGGCTGGCGCCCAAGGTGGTCGACGAGCTGATCGAGTACTTCCGCGAGCTGCGCGCGACCGGCGTGACGCTCGTCGTCGCCGACGAAAGCGCCACGACGATCGACCAGCTGACCCCGGAGCGCACCCTCGACGTGCGCGACCTGTCGGCCCCGATGGGCGTCTGATGGCGGCGCCCGAGGACGGCCCGGTCGTCGTGACGGGAGCGGCGGGCGGGATCGGGCTGGAGTACGCGCGGGCGTTCGCGGCGCAGGGCCGCCCGGTGGCGTTGTGCGACCGAGACGACCGTGTCCTCGACGTCGCGGCGGACGGAATGCTCGGGGTGGTCGCCGACGTGTCCGACGAGGACTCGGTCGACGCGGCGTTCACCCGCATCGAGCGGGAGTTCGGCGCGCCGACGGTGCTGGTGAACAACGCGGCGCTGTTCGTGGACTTGCCGTTCACCGGGTGGCGGGACATCGACGTGGCGACGTGGGACCGGGTGATGGCGGTGAACCTGCGCGGGCCGTTCCTGTGCGCGCGGCGGGCGTTGCCGGGCATGACGAGCGCGGGAGCGGGCCGGATAGTGAACATCAGCTCGACGACCGCACACGTGGGAGGCCACCAGCGGCTGCACTACGCGGCGTCCAAGGCGGGCATCATCGGGTTCACCCGCGCGCTGGCCCGCGAGGTCGGCGCGGCCGGGGTGACGGTCAATGCGGTCGCCCCGGGCAGCACCCAGTCGGAAGGGGTGCTCGAGCACTACCCGCGCGACGTGCTCGACAACGCGGTCGCCGTGCGGGCCATCCCCCGGGCAGCGGTCCCCGCCGACCTCGTGGGGGCCGTCCTGTTCCTCGCGTCCGATGCCGCGTCGTTCATCACCGGGCAAACGATCATCGTGGACGGGGGCCATGTCTTCCTCTGAGAGCATCGAAGCCGCCATAGCGCGACTGCTGGCGGGACTCGGCTCCGGCCGCCGGCACGGACCGGGCCGCCGGCCGGCGGTGGTCGTCGTCGACCTGCAACGGCACTTCGTCGACGCGGACCCGGGTGCTTCCCCCACCGTCGTGGCCACCGCCGGGCTGCTCGACCACGCGCGCCGGAAGGGAATCCCGGTGTTCCTCGTGCGTACCGGGTTCGACGACCTGGCGGACGTCGATCCGGCCTGGGCGGCCCGATTCGACTTGAGCCCGCTGCTGTGGGGCGCGCCGGGAACCGAGCTGGACCCGCGGATCGGGCCGCGGGATGGCGACGTCGTGGTCGACAAGCGCCACGCTTCCGCGTTCGCCGGAACGGACCTGGCGGCGCGACTGTCCGAAGCGGACGTCGACACGGTGCTCCTTTGCGGAATGACCACGAGCGGGTGCGTGCGTGCCACTGCCGTGGACGCCGCGTCGCTCGGCCTGCGCGTGGAGATCGTCCGGCAGTGCGTGGCGGACCCGCGTCCGCTCTCCGGGCCGGTCGCACTGGCCGACCTTGCGGACCGGTACGCGGACGTGATCAGCATCGACGAAGCGGTTTCGCTGGTGCGGGCCGGACACCTCGGATAGATCGGAGTTCCCATGCGAGCGCTGCTCGTCGTCGACATGCAGAACGGGTTCTGCCACCCTCGTGGCTCCGTACCGGCGATGCTCGGGCCGATGGAAGGCGTGGCCACCGCGATCGCCGGCTGCGTGGCCGCGGTCGCCGCAGCGCGAGCGGCCGGTGTGCCGGTTGTCTACACGCGACACTGCTACCGCCCGGGGTACGTCGACGCGGGTGCGAACTTCGAGCGGCTTGGGGCCGGGATCCGCGACTCCGGCGGTCTTCTACGTGGCAGCTGGGACGCAGAGGTGCTCGACGAGCTGGCTCCGGCCGGGGGCGATGTCGTGGTCGACAAGACTCGCTACGACGCGTTCTTCGCCACCGATTTGGAGCTCGTACTGCGCGGTGCGGGTGTGACCGACCTGATCGTGTGCGGGGTGGCTACGAACGTCTGCGTGGCATCTTCTGTTCGTACCGCCTACGCGGCCGACTTCGGCGTGACCGTGGTCCCGGAAGCCTGCGCCGGCTGGACGACCGCGTTGCACGAGGCCGCTCTCAAGGTGTTGGCCGAGAGCATGTTCGCCGACGTTCGGTCCGTGCGTGAGTGCTTCACGCCGCGGTGACCGCGGCGCCGCCGTCACGCCGGCGGCGCTGTCTCCAGCCAGTCGATCAGGATGCCCGCGATGTCCGAGCTGTTGCGTTCCAGCATCATCATGTGGCCGTTGCCGGTGATCCCGCGGTCGCCGAGGTAGCACAGCTCCGCCCTCGCGCCCGCGGCGTTCAACCAGTCGACGATCGCGCCGTCCTGCTCCAGTGGGTGATCGATATCCTCCGTGCCGGTCACCACCAGGATCCGCTTGCCGGCGAAGCCGGACGCGTCCTCGATCCGAAGCTGGCCGCCGCCGATGTTCGTGCGCTCGAACACGATCCGGCCGCTGATGCCCTGCAACGAGCGAAAGTAGGCGTCGACCTCCTCCAACGGGAAGCGGGTGCTCGAGCCCACGAGCTTCGCTCGGTGGAACTCCGGTGGGAACGACAACGTCCGGTCGAGGTCCAGCACTGCCTCGCCGGATGGCATGGCCACCACCTTGCGGTTGCCCTCGTCGCGCACCAGGCGGCCCAGCTCGGCACCCATGTTGCCCGGGGCCGCCGGGGCCACCCCGATCACCGCCGCGATCGCGTCCGGGTGCTGCTCGACCAGCTTCCAGCCGAACGCGCCGCCGATCGAATGCGTCAGCACCACCGCTCGTCCGCCGATCTCCTCGATCACCGCCGCCAGTCCGTCCACGATGGTCTGGCCGCTCAGCTCGCCCGGCGGGATGTGGCCACTGCGGCCGACTCCCGGCCAGTCGGCCAAGGCGACCGTGTGGCCCCGGCGGAGGAAGTCGTCGGCCCAGCCCGGTCGGCCGTCCGGTGTCACCCGGTAGCACGCGCCCGAGTGCACTCCGCCCGTCACCATCAGGACCGGCGGCTGCCCGTTGGGAATCAGGGGCTCCATGAGCTCGTAGTAGGTCGACGGGTTGTCGGTGAAGCCACACCGGTGGCGGCAGGGTGTCGTCATCGCGCACCCGCCGTGCGCACTTCCTGGGCTCGCACCGCTGTCACGCCGCCGTCGACGAGGAGGTCGGTGCCGGTGACGAAGCCGGCGTCGGGCCCCAGCAGGAAGGCGGCGGCCGCGGCGACATCGCCGGGCGTGCCGACCCGCCGGGCCGCCGAGGCCGACACCGCCGCGCGCATGCGCTCACCACCCGGCCCACTGAGCTCCTGGTGCCCCATCGGGGTGGCGATCACGCCCGGACTGATCGAGTTGAGCCGGGCGCGGCGCTCGCCCCACCGTGTCGCGGCGGACTGGACACGCAGCTGGTTGCCCCGCTTAGCCAGCCAGTAGGCGGTGCGCGGCGATCGCGCGGACTCCCGGACGAACGGCAGGTTCAGCAGGTCTTCGACGGGCGTCACGGCCAGCTCCTGTTCCTGTTCGGGCGGCAGTGCGGACAACCGGTGCCCGGCCATGCTCGCGATGACGACACCGGCACCGCCGGGGGCGATGACCTCGCCGAACTCTTCGATGGCGAACGCGACGCCCAGGAGGTCGATCCGCAGGATCCGCTCGGCAGGCGCCTGGGTGGGGGACACGCCGGCGGTGTGGGCGACCCGGGTGACCGCGCCGAGGCCGGCGGCGGTGGCGGCCAGCGCGGCAACCGAACCGCGGACGGCGACGTCCACGGCCTGCGTCACCACCTGGTGTCCCTCGCCGCGCAGCTCCAGGGCGGCGCGGTCGAGCCGGGCCTTGTCGTGGTCACCGAGCAGCAGCGTGGTCCCGGCGCCGAGCCGCCGGGCGATCGCCAGTCCCATGCCGCCGACTCCGACCACGACCGTCACGCCCAAGTCCATGGCTCGTCTCCCGCTTCGCTGGACAGCGCTTCGGTAAGAGGTTAATCATAGGAGCGTAAGCGGTCAACGGTCCCAAAGGAGCGACGATGCCAGCGTTCGGCCTGTTTCCCCCGATCCTCTACCCGATCAGCCTGCGGGACTGGGAAGCGGACGCCACCCCGGACGACCTCCTCGCCATCGCGCGGCGGGCCGACGATCTCGGCTACGCCTTCATCGCCTGCGGGGACCACGGCGCACTGGCCGTTGACGAACTGCGCATCTACGGGCGCGCCCGGTTCTACGACGCCATCGCCACCCTCAGTTTCCTCGCCGCCGCGACCCGGCGGATCGGCCTGGTCACCCTCGTCTACCAGGCGCACCTGCGCAGCCCGCTGATCGCCGCGAAGGAGTTCGCGACGCTCGATCACCTCTCCGGCGGCCGGTTGATCGCCGGGTTCGGGGTCGGCAGCCGCCGTCACGAAGCCGACGCCGCGGGGGTCGACTTCGACCGGCGGGGCGCCATTGTGGACGATCACATCGAGGCCATGAAAGCGTTGTGGGGCAGCGAAGTCGCCAGCTATCACGGGGAGTTCGCGCGGTTCGACGAGCTGATCTGCGAGCCGCGGCCGAAACAGCTCCCGCGCCCGCCGGTCTGGATCGGCGGGAACCGGCTGGTCGGCCTGCGCCGCGCCCTGCGGCTCGGGGACGGCTGGGCGCCGTTCGGGGCACCCCGGGACGCCATCGCCGACGTTCTCGGCAAGGTGCGGGGCATCCCCGAATGGGAGTCACGGCCCGATGGCTTCAAGATCGTCGCGCCGCTGGCGCCGCTCGGCGGGCGGGCGCCGCGCGGAGAACCGGCACCGTCGTTCGAGACGCCGGGCGACGGTGCTGCCGAACGTACAGCCGCCTCCGTCGAAGACTGGCTCAAGCTCGGCGCAACAGACTTCATCATCGACCTGCCGGCGCCGTCCCTGGCGGAATTCCACGAGGCGCTGGCGTGGTTCGCCGAGGTCGCGGCGCCTCGGGCGGGTCTGTCGTTCGCGATGGACGTGGCCTGAATTCAGACCTATCATGCGCATGATAGGAGTGCTCCACGACTAGTCGAGCACTCCGAACTCCATTCAACGACGATCGGAGTGCTGCGTGACCACCAGTCCGGCTTTCCTCCCCGAGGCGCCCGCGGTGGCGCCCCTGCGCAACGACAACGCGCTCAAGCTCGGCGTCTTCGCGATGAACTGCAAGGGCGGCACCACCCTCACCAAGGTCGAGTCCGGGCGGATCGTGCCGACCTGGCCGCAGCAGCTCGCGATCGCCAGGGCGGCCGACGCCGCCGGCTGGGAGTTCCTGCTCCCGCTGGCGCGGTGGCGCGGGATCGGCGGCGACACCGACCCGAACTCCGCGCAGTTCGAGGTCTTCTCCTGGGCGGCGGGCATCACCGCGGCCACCGAACGGATCCAGGTGCTCGCCACCGCCCACGTGCCGCTCTTCGAGCCGCTCGTCGCGGCGAAGCAGGCCGCGACCATCGACCACATCGGCCACGGCCGGTTCGGCCTGAACGTGGTCTCCGGGTGGAACGCGCCGGAGATGGCGATGTTCGGCAAGGCCAACCCGCCGCACGACGAGCGGTACCGCATCGCCGAAGAGTGGATCACGCTCATCGAGCGCCTCTGGACGGAGAGCGACCAGTTCGACTTCGACGGTGAGTTCTTCCAGGCGAAGAACGCCTACCTCGCGCCTCGGCCCATCCAGCAACCGCGGCCGGTGATCGTCCAGGCGGGCTCGTCGCCCACGGGCATGGACTTCGCGGCCCGGCACGCGGACTTCGGCTTCCAGGTGCACCCAGACCTCGGCAAGCTGCGGGACATGAACACGAACCTGCGCAAGCGCGCCGAGCAGCAGGGCCGCGAGATCGGGGTCCTCACTGTCGGCACCGTCGTGTGCGCCGACACCGAAGCGGAAGCCAAGCGCTACTTCGAGCACTACGTCGACGAGCTCGGCGACTTCGCCGCCGCGCAGAACCTGATCGACGAGCTGATCGGCGGCGACAACCGGTCGTGGCCGCGGGAGCAGTTCCGCGCGATGGCCCGCGGCATGATCGCCGGCTGGGGCGGTCTCCAGCTGGTGGGCACGCCGGAGCAGATCGTCGACCAGCTCGTCGAGGTGAAGCGGTCCGGCGCCGACGGCGTCGCCCTCAGCTGGGTCGACTACGAGAGCGGAATCGCACAGTTCAACGAGCAGGTGCTGCCGCTGCTCGTCGAAGCCGGCCTGCGGCAGAGCTGACCGGAGGGCCGATGTCCGAGGAAACCGCTCTCCACCAGGAACCGCCGGTCGCCGGGTACCCGGTTTCAGTGACTGTCAACGGAAAACCCCGGTCGTTGCTGGTCGACGGCGCCGCCCGCCTGCTGGGCGTGCTCCGCGACCAACTCGGCCTCACCGGAGCCAAGGCCGGGTGCGCGGTCGGTGTGTGCGGTGCCTGCACTGTGCTCGTCGACGGCGCGCCGACCAGCAGCTGCCTGACCTTCGCCGCTCAGGTCGATGGCGCGGAGGTGGTCACCGTCGAAGGACTCGCGGCTCACTCAGAGCTGCACGCGCTCCAAGAGGACTTCCTGGCGGAGGGCGGGTTCCAGTGCGGGTACTGCACCAGTGGCCAGCTGGTCACGGCCGCATCGCTGGTCCTGTCCGGCGAGCTGTTCGGACTATCCGATGAGGACATCCGGGAGCGGATGCTGGGCAACCTCTGCCGGTGCGGCGCGTACTACGGCATCGACCGGGCGATCGCGAAGGCGCGGGAGGCCGGATGAGCACGCGGTTCGTGTCGGCCCGCTCGTTCGAGGAAGCGTTCGCGGCGCTCGCCGGAGAAGAAGCCCTGGCCGTGGCCGGTGGGGTCTCGGTGGGCCTGCTGACCAACCTCGGCCTGGTCTCGGCCGCGACGCTCGTGTCGGTGTCGCGGATCCCCGAACTCCGCGGCGTGCGGATCGAGAACGGCGGGCTCGTCATCGGTGCGGCGATGACGCACGGCCGGCTGGCGGCGGATCCGGTGCTCCGCCGCGAACGTCCCGAAGTGGCCGCGATGTTCGGCCACATCGGCAACGTCCGCGTCCGGGCGTGGGGCACGGTCGGCGGGAACCTCGCGCTGGCCGAACCAGCACAGGACCCGCCGGTGCTGCTGGCCGCTCTCGACGCCGAAGTCGAGGTGGCGGGCGCCGGCGGTACCCGCCGGGTCCCGGTGGCCGAACTCGGAGACGGTCCCATGTCGACGGTGCTCGCCCCGGGCGAACTGATCAGCACGATTTTCGTGCCGTTGCCCGTCGCGGGGGAGCGGTGTTCGTACCGCAAGTTCCTGCCGAAGACCGCCGACGACTACGCGACGGTGAGCGCCGCGGTGCGGGTCCGCTTCGACGGCGCCCGGATCTCCGCCGCGCGGGTGTTCTGCGGTGCGGTCGGGCCGGTTCCGGTCGCGTGCGAGGAGGCGGCCGAACTCCTGGTGGGCCGGACCCACGACGAGCTGCGGGAGCCGGACGACGTCGTCGCGGCGGTCCGCGATGCGGTGTCCCCGACCGAGGATCACCGGGGCAGCGCCGACTACAAGCGGGAAATGGCCGGGGTGTTCGTCAAGCGTGCGCTGGTGGAAATCGGCTCGGGAGGTGGGGCATCGTGAACCGTCGCGCGATCGGCTCGGCGAAGGTGGACGGCGGAGCCGCGTACGTCGCCGATGTCCGGGCTCCAGAAGCCCTGCACGTGGCCTTCGTCCATTCCCCCTTCCCCCACGCCAGGGTGACCGGCGTCGACACGAGCGACGCGTTGGCCATGCCGGGTGTCGTGGACGTGCTCACCCATCGGGAGATCGGGGAGATCCTGCTCGGCCGCGCTCTGCGGGACTACCCCGTGCTCGCGGGCGACCGCGTGCTGTGCGCCGGGCAGCGCGTGGCCGCGGTAGCCGCGGTCGACCCGGCCACGGCCGTCGCCGCGGCGGCGGCCGTCGACGTCGGGTACGAACCGCTGCCGGAGATCACCGGGCTCGACGAAGCGATGGGAACCGACGATCCGCTGCACCCGCGGTACGCGGAGTACCCGGGGGCGGTCTCCGACCGGCCGGGCCCGAACGCGCAAGGCATCTGGGCCACCGAGGAAGGCGAGGTCGATCCCATGTTCGCGGCGGCCGGCCACGTCTTCGACCACACCTTCACCGCCGCCCGCAACCACTCCGCGCCCCTGGAACCGCACGCCTGCCTGGTGTCGGTGACGGAGGGCCGCGTCGACATCTGGGCCACGCACAAGGAGCCGTTCAACCTCCGTCGCCTCGTCGCCGAGGTGGGGAACGTTCCGGTGGACACCGTGCGCGTCCACTTGAGCCCGGTCGGCGGTGATTTCGGGTCGAAGGGGTTCCCGTACGTCGAAATCGCCTGCTACCTGCTCGCCCGTCGCACGGGGAGACCGGTGCGTCACACGATGTCCTACGACGAAGAGCTGACCACCACCGCGACGCGCCACCCGGCGAAGGTGCGCCTGCGGACCGCGGTCACCGGCGGCGTGGTGCGGGCGCTGCACGCGGAAACGGTGATCGACGGCGGTGCCTTCGGCGGCGTCAAGGCCGTCCCGATGGTCGTCATCCCCACCATCCACGCGCCCTACGGGTCGTACGCTGTCGCGAACCGGCGCGAGAGCTGCGTGAGCTACTACTCGAACAACCTCCCCGGCGGGCACGTCCGGGCGCCCGGCGAGTTCCAGGCGCTGTTCGCGTCGGAGTCCCAAGTGGACGTGATCGCCCACGAGCTGGGGATCGATCCGGTGGAGTTCCGGCACGCCAACGCGGCGAACGCGCGAGTCCGGCGGATCGTCGCGGAACTGCGGGAAACAGTGGGGAAGTGGCGCGCCGAATCCAGCGGGAAGCGGGGCGTCGGCGTCGCGCTGACCTTCCGCGATACGGGCCCGGGGTTGAGCACCGTCCGGTGCGTCGTGGCGAGCGACGGCGTGCGGATCGAGTTGTCGGTCGTCGACCAGGGCTCGGGCAGCTACTCCCTCTTCGAGCGGCTGGCCGCCGAGACGCTGGGCGTACCCAGGGAGTTCATCCGTATCCAGGCCGTCGACGTGGGCGCGGACCCGGCGCTCCAGGACTCCGGCACCGGCGCCAGCCGGGTGACCGCGGTCGCCGGCACAGCCGTGGTGGAGAGCTGCCGGGCGGCGTTGGCCGAGCTGGGTGGCGCGCCTGGCGAACGCGGCGGGTACTGGCCGTTCCGGCGGCTCGCCGAGCTCGGCGTCCCGTCCGTGGTCGCCGAGGGCACGGCGGCCGCCGGCTGGCCCGCGCCGCCGGACGTCGACGTCCGCAGTCACGCCGGGATCGCCGTCGAAGTCGGCGTCGACGAGGAGACCGGGCGGATCGACGTGCGCCGGGCGCTGCTGGTCGCCGACACCGGGCGCGTGTTCAACGAGGTCGCGCACCGGGGCCAGCTCGAAGGCGGGTTCGTCTACGGGCTGAGCCAGACCCTCCTCGAAGAGCTGATCGTCGAGGACGGCGCGGTTGTCACGGCGACGCTGGGCGACTACCGGATCGCGTCCGCGGCTGACGTCCCGCCGCTGGAGGTCCGGGTACTGGAGCCCGCCGCCGCCGACGACGACGCGGTGAAGTCCGTGGGCGAGCTGGTGAACATCGGGGTCGCCCCGGCCGTGGCCAACGCCGTGTTCGACGCCGTCGGCGTGCGGCTGCACGACCTCCCGCTCACCGCCGAACGCGTCCTGGCGGCGCTCAAGGCGGGGGCACGGCGGTGAGCGCGCCGCCGGGCTCCGACCGGTTCCGCGCGGTGCTGGGGCACTTCCCGACGAGCGTCGTAGCGGTCACCGCGCTCGAGAGGGCTGGGACGCCGGTCGGGATGACCGTGGGGTCGTTCTTCTCGGTGTCCCTGGACCCGCTGCTGGTCGGGTTCTGCCCGGCGCGCACCAGCACGACGTTCCCGAAGATCCGGACCGCGCCCGGGTTCGCCGTGAACCTGCTCGCCCACGACCAGGAATGGATCTGCCGCCGCCTGGCGGCCCGCGGGGCCGACAAGTTGCGCGGCATCGGCTGGCGGCCCGCGCCGTCCGGGGCGCCGGTGATCGAAGGCGCGCTCGCGTGGCTCGACTGCACCTTCGCCGACGTCCACGAGGCCGGTGACCACTACGTCGTGCTCGGTGCGGTCGCCGCGCTCGAAGCGGACGGCGACGGGGCACCTCTGGTGTTCCTCAAGGGAGCGCTCGAACCGGTCCGGCGCGGCTCGGGAGACTGAACGAACCGGCTGGGGTGGCGGCACCCCAGCCGGTTCGTCGTCAGCGGGCCGGGAGTTCGTCCGGTACCGGGCGCGGGGCCGCGGTATCGGCCAGCGACTTCCCGACCGACTCACGGCCGAGCAGCACGGCGGGCGCCGCGACCACGCACAAGCCCGCGATCACCACGACCACCCAGCCCAGCCCGCCTGCCGTCGTCAGGAGGGTCGCGCTCACCACCGGGGTCAGTCCGCCGACGATCGCGGCGAGCTGGTAGGCGAGGGAGACGCCCGTCGAGCGCAGCCGCGTCGGGAAGAGCTCGCTCAGCAGCGACGCGATGGTGCCCTGCGCGGCGGGGGTGATGAAGCTGAACAGCACGATGAACGCGACGAACAGCAATGCCGTCGAGTGGCTGCGCATCGCCAGCAGGAACGGGTAGGTGGCGACCGCGACGCCCAGCACGGAGGCGACGTAGACCGGTCGGCGGCCGAGCCGGTCGGAAACCAGGCCGTACAACGGGATCGTGAAGGTCGACAGCACCCAGCTCGCGCTGAGTGCGAGGAGCACGGTCGTGCGGGAATGCCCGGCGGCGACGGCGAAGCTCACCGCGAAGCTGCCGAAGAAGGCCGCGGACATCGTGGGCGGGATGCTCGCGAGGATCCCGCGGACCAGCGGGCCGAGGTGGCTCGCCAGGCCCGCCTTCTGCCCGCGCGCCCGCTTGGCTTCGACGAACAGCGGGGACTCGCTGATCCGCAGCCGCAGGTAGATGCCGAGCGCGATGAGCACGAAGCTCAGCAGGAACGGGATTCGCCACGCCCAGCCGAACAGCACTGGCTCCGGGAGCCCGGCGACGACCGCCATCACCAGGGTGGCGATGACCGCCCCGAGCGAGAGGCCGCCCTGCCCGATGCCGGTGTACAGCCCGCGCCGGCGCGGCTCGACGTGCTCGGCGATCATCAGCACGCCGCCGCCCCATTCGCCTCCGTGCGCCAGGCCCTGCACCATGCGCAAGAGCACCAGCAGGACCGGCGCGAGCGGGCCGATCTGTGCCTGGGTGGGCAGCAGCCCGATGACCCCGGTGCCGCCGCCGGCCAGGCACACCGTGGTGACCAGCACCCACCGGCGCCCGAAGCGGTCGCCCAGGTAGCCGAAGACGAAGCCGCCGAGCGGCCGGACCAGGTATCCCGTGGCGAAGGTGGCGAACGACGCGATGGTCGCGATCGCCGGGCTGAGCTGGGCGAAGAACAACGGCCCGAAGATCAGCGCCGCGGCGGAGCTGTAGAGGACGAAGTCGTAGGTCTCGATGGCGGTGCCGAGGCAGCTCGAGGCGACGACGCGGCGGACCTCGCGCCGGACGGTTCGCGGGTCGGCGGCGCTCACCGGGCTTGCCTCGCCGTCGCGGGGCAAGTCGTGGTTCCGACGGTTGTTGACCGGACACAGTCGAGCATCGTTGCTCCTTTGTGGATGGTGAGAGGCCGAGAACCGGACCAATTGCTCCTACTATTAGCCTGGATTTCGGGTTGGTCAAGCGTCTCTTCGGCCCACTCCGGGCCGGGCAGGTGAACGCGACTCGGCTTGACACCTGCGACTTCGCTCCTATCATTAACCTGATAATGGCTCGTGAAGGAGGAACGATGGCTGGACAGGGTCCGCTCGAGGGACGGGTGGCGATCGTGACCGGCGCCGGCCGGGGCATCGGCCGCGGTGAGGCCCTCGCGCTCGCGGCGGCCGGCGCCAAGGTCGTGGTCAACGACCTCGGCGTGGATCCGGACGGGGCGGGCACGGCCGCCGGTCCCGCCGACGAGGTGGTGGAAGCCATCCGGGCGGCCGGCGGCGAGGCCGTGGCCAGCTACGAGTCGGTCGCCGAATGGGAGGGTGCGGCCCGGGTCGTGGCGACGACGGTCGAGGCGTTCGGCCGGCTCGACGTGCTGGTGAACAACGCGGCCGTGGTGCGCCAGCACAAGATCGAGGACGCCGCCGAGGAGGACTTCGACGTGATGGTCGGGGTCAACCTCAAAGGCACCTTCGCGATGTGCCGTCACGCGATCCCAGTGCTCCGGCGCCAGGGTGGCGGGCGGATCATCAACACCACGTCGAACCAGTGGGCAGCGCCATTGGGCAACGCGGAGTACGCGTTGTCCAAAGGTGGCGTGACGAGTCTTACCTACGCGCTGGCCTGGGAGCTGCAGAACGACGGCATCACGGTGAACGCGGTCGCGCCGTTCGCGCTGACGCGGATGACGGCCGACCAGGCTCAGCGCGACGCGGCCCGGATCGCCGAGGGCGTGATGAGCGAGCGGCGGGCCCGCGCGAAGGAGCCGCGAGCCGACGCGGCGCTGGTCGCCCCCATCGTCGTCTACCTCGCGAGCGACGGGGCCGCGGACGTCACCGGCCGGGTGTTCCGGGCCGGGGGCGGCAAGATCGGGATGTACAGCCACCCGGTCGAAACGCGCACGATCTTCCGGGACGAGAACGCCGGGCCGTGGCCGCTCGAGGAACTCGTCGAGCTGCTGCCGCGGACCGTGCTGGCCACGGACACCAAGGCTCCGCACATCGTCTGAGCCGCCGATTCCCCGACGCACGCGCGGGGCCCCTGACGCACCGGGGTCCCGCGCGTGAACCATTCGTGCGCTAGGAAGGCTGCGCGATCGGCCGGTCGACGGCGGTCCGCTCGTCGATCGCGGGCCGGGCGTGGCTCAGCCGGGTCGCCATCGCGATCGTGCGCATCTCGTCGCACAACTCGGCGCGCCGCTTCAGGTAGACGTCCTCGAACGCCGGCGCCCGGGTGAACGCCCGCATCTCCTCGGCGCTGTCGAACCACAGCTCGGTCACCGCGTCGAAGTTGTAGCCCGGCGGCCGGTCGGCCACCGCGTTCACCACGCCGCGGCGCGTGCCCGCCGCCACCTCGGCGTGCGCCTCGGTCAACGCCGCGACGAACTGTTCGTTCGTCAGCGCGCGGTCGCGCTTGAGGAAGACGGCGAGGCAGTGCGCGCGCATGCTCCCGGGGCTCGCGAGGTGCTCGTGCGTCGTCAGGGTGAAGTGGCGGGCGTAGGTCGAGAAGGTCGCGAGCTCGTCCGGCTCCAACAGCTCCATCATCTCGTCGTGCTGCCACATCGCCGTCGCGACCTCGGGGCCGGTGAGGGTGAGGAAGTTGACGCCGTCGTAGTCGAGGGTGGCGCGCGCGAACACCGTGCGGTCGAACAGGTTCAGGCAGTGCGCGGTCTGCACGATGCCGGGCCGGATCAGCGGCATGCTGCCGGCGAGCAGCGAATGCTGCCGCCAGCGGACCACGAACTCGGCGGCCGACAGCGCGGGGTTGCGCCGGGCCAGGTACACCAGCTTGGTCGTCGGATCCGGTGCCGTCACGGGTCTCTCCTCGTTCGCTTTCGCTCTTGTCATCGATGGGTCGGCTTTCTATGCTAATTATAGGAGCAATCACGAAGACGTGAAGGTGGGCCATGACGACCGAAGCGGAACTCCAGGTCCGGGTGCTGGCAGCCCGGTGGGAAGCCGACGGGGTGATCTCGCTGCGGCTCGCGCGAGCCGACGGCGGGCAGCTGCCGCCGTGGGAACCCGGGGCGCACGTCGAAGTCGTCCTCCCGTCCGGCCGGATCCGGCACTACTCGCTGTGCGGCGACCGCGGGGACCCGTACTCCTACACCATCGCGGTGCTGCGCGAGCTCGCCGGCCGCGGTGGCTCCGCGGAGATCCACGACACCGCGCTCGTCGGCAAGGAGTTGCTGATCCGCGGGCCGCGCAACCACTTCGCGCTGCGCCCGGCCGGGTCGTACGTCCTCGTCGCGGGCGGAATCGGCGTCACGCCGATCCTGAGCATGGCGCGCGAGCTCGCGGCCCGCGGCGCCGACTGGCGGCTGCACTACGGCGGGCGCTCGCTGGAGTCGATGGCGTTCCTGCCGGACCTCGACCGGCTGGCGTGCGCGGCGGACGCGGCCGTCGACGTCCGGCCGCAGGACCGGTCCGGCCTGCTGCCGCTGGAGGAGATCGTCGAGGCGGCTCCGGCCGGCGCGGCGATCTACGGCTGCGGACCGGCGGCGATGCTCGACGCGTTGCGTGCGGTGGCGGGCCGGGTCCGGCCCGAGCTCGATGTCCACTTCGAACTCTTCACGGCCGGGACCACCGAGCCGGGCGAGGACGGCGCGCCGGACAGCCACGCGCGGCCGTTCACGGTGGTGCTGGCCCAGACGGGGGAGACTGTCGAGGTAGCCGACGGCACGACGATCCTCGAAGCGGTGCGTGACCTCGTACCCGAGGTGCCGTACTCGTGCGAGGAGGGTTTCTGCGGCACGTGCTGCACGAAGGTGCTCGGCGGCTCGCCGGTGCACCGCGACACCGTGCTCGACGACGACGAGCGCGCGGCGGGCGACACGATGATGATCTGCGTCGGGAGCTGCTCCTCCGCGGAGCTGGTCCTCGACCTGTGACGGGTGCGATGGGAGTGGACATGGTGGGTCTCGATCGGGCGGCGTTCCGCGCGCGGGTGTCGAGCGGTGAGCCGGTCATGGTGCAGTGGTGTCCCGACGCGCTCACCGCGCGGCTCTGCGAGCGGCTCGGGTACGACGGCGGGTACCTCGGCGGTGGCGGTCTGGGCTACTCGATGGCGATTTCCGAGGCGCTGCTGAGCGTTTCGGACCTCGCGGCGGCGAGCTGGCAGATCCGGCGGCGTTCCCGGCTGCCGCTGATCGTGGACGGCGGGGTCGGCTTCGGCGACGCGATCCACGTCGCCCGCACGGTGTGGGAGCTGGAGGCGGCCGGTGTGCACGCCATCGAGCTCGAAGACCAGGTCGCGCCGAAGCGCGCCAGTCATCATCGGCACGTCGAGCACCTGATCCCGCTCGAGGAGATGGTGGCCAAGATCCGGTTCGCGGCGCAGGCCCGCCGCGACCCCGACCTGCTGTTGATCGCCCGCACGGGTGCGGTGCAGAACGAGGACTTCGAGCGCGCCGTCGAGCGTCTCGCCGCCTACCACGAGGCCGGTGCCGACGTCGTCATGCTGCTGCCCGCGAACGACGAGCAGCTGGCCGAGGCTCCGGCCCGCCTTTCGGCGCCCGTCGCCACGCTCACGTCGTTCGACCTCCACACCGCCGAGGAGTGGCGGAGCCTGGGGTACGCGATCCTGATCGACGCGGTGACCGGCCAGACGGCGGCGTTCGCCGCGCTGCGCGAGGCGTATGAGCTGCAGCACTCGGGAAAACCCAGCGGTCGGCCGGCCGCGGAGTCGTTCGCGATCTACGAGAGCTTCCAGGAGCTCGCGGGCTTCGAGGAGCTGTACGACATCGAGCGCGCCACCACCGAGCCCGGCACCTGACCGGCCGCCTCAGTCGATCAGCACCCGGAACAGGGTTTCGAGCGTGTTCCGCAGCGTCTCTTCGTCCGCTTCGTTGAGCGCCGTGCTGCCGATCACCTTGCGCATCAGCCAGAATCCGTTGATCACCGCCAGCGCCATCGCCGCCCGCTCGGTGCCGCGGGTGCCCGGGACGACGTCGTACAGGTGCCGCTCGACGTGCGTTTCGATCCCGGCGCGCAGGATCTCCGCGGCCCGGGGATTGGGGGCGGACCGCAGGACGAGCAGGAACGGGTCCAGGTCGCCGGCGTCGGGTGCGGTGCGGCGCACGAGCGTCGCGGCGGCGTCGCGGGCCAGCGTCGCCGGGTCGGCGCCCAGCACGGTCCGCTCGGTCAGCGACACCTCGACCACCTCCGTGAACAGGCCTTCCTTGGAACCGAAGTAGCGGTTCACGAGCATCGCGGTAACCCCGGCCGCTTGGGCGATCTCCCGGACGCCGACGCCGTCGTACCCCGCGCGGGTGAAGGCTTCGATGCCCGCGCGCAGGATGGCCTCTCGGGTGGCGGCGGCGTCGCGGCGGCGTGGCTCAGTCATGTATACGAGTGTAGACTACGAGTAAGTCTACGCTCGTATACATGAGGAGAACGACACAATGGATCTGCAGTTGACCGGTCGGCGCGCGCTGGTCACGGGCTCGAGCTCGGGTCTCGGTGAAGCGATCGCCCTGCTGCTCGCAAAGGAAGGCGCCGACGTCGTCGTCCACGGGCGCGACGAAGCCCGGACCCGCGCGGTCGCGGAGAAGGTCGGCGCCCAGGCGGTGGCCGTGGGTGACCTTGCCACCGACGAGGGTGCCGACGCGGTGGCGGCCGTGGCCGGTGACGTCGACGTGCTGGTCAACAACGCTGGGGCGTACGACCACCTCGGCTGGGCGGACTCGACGCCCGAGGTCTGGCTGCGCACCTACGACGTCAATGTGGTGTCCGGCGTGCGCATGATCCACCGGTTCGTGCCGGGCATGCGGGCCCGCGGCTGGGGTCGGGTCATTCAGATCGGCGGCGGCCTGAGCGGTCAGCCGATGGCCATGCAGCCCCACTACAACGCGACGCTGGCCGCACGTCACAACCTCGCGGTGTCGCTGGCCCGCGACCTGAAGGGCACCGGGGTGACGTCGAACGTCGTCGCGCCGGGGGCGATCCTCGTCGACTCGGTGCAGCGCCTGTTGACCGAGATGGCGCCGGAGCGCGGCTGGGGTGCGGACTGGGTCGAGATCGAGCGCAATGCGGCCGAGGACTTCGTGCCCAACGACGTCGGCCGGTTCGGCCGGCCCGGGGAAATCGCGGGCGCGGTCGCGTACCTGGCCAGCCCGTACGCCGACTACGTCAGCGGTGCGACGCTGCGCGTGGACGGGGGAACGATTCGCTCGGTTCAGTGATGTCTGGACATCGCGCTTTTAAAGGATAATGATAGGAGCATGATGAAGGTGGCGTCGGTGGACGAGCTGTTCTCGGTCCGGGACAAGGTCGTGGTGGTCACCGGTGGTGGCCGGGGTCTTGGCGAGATGATCGCCCGCGGTTTCGTCGAGCGGCAGGCGAAGGTCTACATCGTCGGCCGCTCGGCGGAAACACTGACCGCCACCGCCGACCGCCTGGGGGAGCGGGGCAATTGCACCGCCGTGCCGGCCGATCTGTCGACGACAGGTGGGATGGACGAGGTCGCGGAAGCGTTGTCCGCCGAACCGGCGGTGCACGTCCTGGTCAACAACGCCGGCGCCAACGTTCGTGGCGAAGTGGACACCTACCCCGAGTCCGCCTTCGACGAGCTGTTCGCGATCAACGTCAAGCCCGTGTTCGGTTTGGTGCAACGGCTTCTCCCGAAACTGCGGGAAGCCGCCTCCCCGGCCGACCCGGCGCGGATCGTCAACATCGGCTCGGTGGTCGGGTTGAAGCCGTCGGGGCGCGGATTCGCGTACTCGACGACCAAGGCCGCGGTACACACGCTCACCCGGCACCTGGCACTGGCGCTGGGCCCGGAGTCGATCACCGTCAACGCGATCGCGCCGGGACCCTTCGAGACGGAAATGACGTCCGGGCGGATGGCCGAGATGCTCGGCAGGCTGTCGCTCACGCGACCCGGCGCGGATCTCGACCTCATCGGTGCCGCGGTCTTCCTGGCGTCCCGTGCCGGAGCATTCGTACACGGCAGTGTGCTGCCGGTGGACGGTGGGCTCGCCATCGCCTGAGCGGGAACAACGGGTCGGGAAGCCGGTCGGTCAAGCATCGTGGCGGTAGTCGTAAGAGCCGCGTCCGTGCACCGGACGGTACGCTCGGTCGTGTCGCCGGAGGCGAGCAGGGACGGGAACACCTCGGTCTTCACACCCTCGCCTTCGGCGGCGGCCTCGATCACCAGGTCGCCGTCGCCGCAGTCGTCGAGATCGAGGGTGTAGGACACCCGTGCGATCGCGTTCGCGGCGTCTTCACGTGTCGACCTCGGCCACCATGTCGTCACTTCTCTCGAGGGCGATTCGGTGGGAGATCGGGCGGGAGCCGGCTCACCTGGTGAACAACGACCAGTTCTCCGCGTGGACGAACCCCATCGCTTCGTAGAGGGGGACCCCCAGCGGGCTGGCGTGCAGGAACGCGGTCCGTGCGCCGAGTGCGTACGCATCGCGGAGCACGGCGGCCGTCGCGGCCCGGCCGTAGCCGCGGCGGCGGAATGGCGGGGGTACGGCGATGTTGAACACTCCCACCATGTCGTCGACCAGAACGCCGAAGGACGTCGCGACGCCGGTGCCGTCGATTTCGGCGACGTAGCCGTGCATGGCGAGGTGGTCCAGTACGGACGGCGCGGCGAAGACCGAGAAGAGCTCGGCCGGTCCCTCGTACCCGGCGGCCATCGTGGTGCGGTACAGCGCACTGTCCACACTGGATACTTCACGGACCGCGATCGCTTCGGGTTCGACGGCTGACTCGAGGTCCTTCAGCATGAAGGGCAGCAGCGTCCGCTGCCCCAGGTCGTGGGCCGCGGCGGTCGCGGCGATCCGGTCGTCGACTCGCCCGCCGCGGACCTGGAGGCTCCATGCCACGGATGTCAGCCGTGGTGACCCGGCGAACTCGGCGATCTCGTCGGCGTCCGGTTCGGCGGCGGTGCTGATGATCCCGTTCAGCAGGGGCATCGGCGCGCCGGTGACCAGTTCGGCGGTGCCGGCCGGACCGTCGCGGTGGAAGCCGCTTGGCTGGGTTTCGGCGAACAGGGCCATCGTCGTGATCCAGGCCCGTGCGGCCCGGTCGGTCAGGTGCTGGGTCATGTCGTCGAGTCTCCGAGCCCGATGCTGACAGTAGGTTGAACAGCCGCTGGCGTCATTCGTAGGAACACCCCGGGTTGGCCTGGTCCACGGCCAGCGGCTGCCCGGCCGGGCTGCGGTAGAGCACTTCGAGCACGACAGGTGTCGTGCCCAGATTGCGTCCGATGTGGACGTAGCCGGGGCCGCTCGCTTCGGAGATCACCTGACCGGTGTGGTAGACGCCATCGCTCTCGCAGGTGGCGTCGTCGTGGCTGAGCACGCCCTGCTTGACGTAGCCGGTGACCTGGCCGGGGTGGTAGTGCCAGCCGGTGCTGCCGCCCGGCGCCAGGGTGATTTCCTTGAGCACGTAGTCGGTGTCCCCGACGACGTGGTCGAACAGCGTGACCGCCGAAACGCCGCGGCCGGGCGTGGCGTCAGCCGTGCCGGGGAGCGCGGTGAGTGCCAGGCAAGCGGTGATCAGGGCGAGGGGCTTCCGGTCCATGAGGCAAACCTCGATCGTGGTGATGAGCAGTTGATGTGCGCCGCTTCAGCAGCGCGACGGCGGCGATCGTCGGTGGAACAGTTCCGGTCACCACGGCAGCCGGCCTTCGTCGTCGTAGAAGCCGCCCGTACCGGCGCCTTCGGTTGCCCAGTAGACCGATGCGCCGGCGCCTTCGTCCACCGTGCGGACGCCGCTGAAGCCGTTGAGGTCGGTCGCGGTGTAGCCCGGCGTCACCGAGTTGACTTGGATGTGCGCCAGCTCCGGATCGTCGAGAAAAGCGTTGGCGTACTTGACGGTCAGCATGTTCACCGCGGCCTTTGTCGCGGAGTAGGCGAAGGATTCGTGTGAGCGCGCGAACATCGTGCCCGGCTCCCCGGTCTTGCTGAACATCGCGGAGTCGCTGGCGACGTTGACGATTCGGGCCGCACGCGACTTCCGCAGCAGCGGCAGCAGCGTGTGGGTCACGCGGACCAGCCCGAACACGTTGGTCTCGAACTCCGGGCGCATCGCCTCCGCCGTGACTTCGGGGGCAGGGTTGCGGATCAGCACGCCGGCGTTGTTCACCAGGACGTCGAGGCGGCCGTACTCGCGGTCGATCGACTCGGCCGCCTCCCGGACGGAGTCGTTGTCGGTGACGTCGATCCGGAGTGGCTGCACGGTGACTCCCGCCTCGGCGAGCTGCGTCGCCGCACGAGCGCCGCGTTCGGCGTCGCGGCTGCCGAGGAGGACGGTGTGGCCGCGCTCGGCCAGCTGCCGTGCGGTGGCCAGGCCGAGGCCCTTGTTGGCACCGGTGACGAGGGTGATCTTTTCGGTGGGCATTGTTCCTGTCTCGGGGGATGAGAAGCGCCGCCTGAGGTGCGGTGCCTGTCCCGGACGGTAGGACCGCCGGAACCGTGCTCGCGAGCGTCAGGTGACGCTGCGTGTGTAAGTCGCCCTCGTCCGAGTCACGTCAATGAGGCACTAGGAGATCGAAACGGCGTCTAAGTGCTACAGTAGTGATGCACTTAAACGGAGAAGGAGCTCTCGCATGAGTAGAGTCTGGTTGATCACCGGAGCGTCCCGCGGATTCGGGCGCTGTCTCACCGAAGCGGTACTGGACGCGGGAGACTCCGTCCTTGCCACGGCGCGGCGGCCCGAGCAGCTGGACGACCTCGTGGCCCGTTACGGCACGCGGATCCGCCCGGTCGCCCTCGACGTCACCGACCCAGAGGCCGCCGTCCGCGCGGTCAAGGAGGCTGCCACCGGCTTCGGCCGGCTCGACGTGGTCGTCAACAACGCCGGCTACGCGAACAGTGCGGCGATCGAGGAGGTGGCCGAGGACGATTTCCGCCGGCAGATTGAGACCAACCTCTTCGGCGTCGTGAACGTGACGCGGGCCGCGCTGCCGCTCTTCCGGGCGCAGCGGTCCGGGACCTTCGTGCAGTTCTCCTCGATCGGCGGCCGCGTCGGCGGCACCCCCGGGATGGGTGCGTACCAGACCGCGAAGTTCGCGGTGGAGGGCTTTTCCGAGGTGCTCGCCAGCGAGACGGCTCCCTTCGGCGTGAAGGTGATCATCGTCGAGCCCGGGGCGTTCCGGACCGACTGGCAGGGCGCCTCGATGACCCGGCACGCCGTGGGGCCGGACTACGAGGAGACGGTCGGTGCCATCCACCGCTACCGGGACGCCCACGACGGCAACCAGCCGGGCGACCCGGCTCGCGGTGCGAAGGCCGTCATCGACGTCGTCGGCGCCGAGCAGCCGCCCCGGCGGCTCATCCTCGGCGGCGACGCCGTCGAGGCCGCCCGCAAGGCCGCCGAAGAACGCGCGGCCGAGACCGAGCAGTGGGCCGAGGTCAGCCGTTCGGCCGACTTCCCCCGCACCGAACGCTGAACCGGAGGATTCACCGTGGACGACACCGGAACCTGGCTGATCACCGGAGCTTCGAGCGGACTCGGGCGAGCACTGGCCGACCACGTCCTCGCGCAGGGTGACCGCGCAGTCGTCACGGCCTCCAGTATCGACGCCACGAGCGAGCTGGCTTCGCGCTAGACGGACACAACGCCGCCGTCGACTTCATCGGTGCGCTCGAAGAGCAGGAGGAGAGCGACTACCGGCGCCAGTTCGAAGTCAACTTCTTCGGCGCAGTGGCCCTCACCCGGCTCGTCCTGCCGGGCATGCGGCAGCGGGGAACCATCGTCAACGTGTCTTCGATGGACGGTCTGGCCGGCCTGCCGGCCAACGGATACTACTCCGCGGGCAAGTTCGCGCTGGAAGGGTTCACCGAGGCGTTGTGGCAGGAGATCGAGCCGCTCGGCCTCCGGGCCCTGATCGTCCAGCCCGGCTCCTTCCGCACCGGTATCGAGCACCGCACCAAGGCTCACCGGGGAACATGTCCGGCGTCAGACCGCTCATCATCTTCCGGAACACGCCTGCGGTCGCCGCGTAGTCTTCGATCGGCGCGCCGGAAGACCCCGCCCGCGCCGCCGAAGTGATGTACGACGAGGTCGTCTCCGGGCGGTCAAGGCACTGGGTGGTTCTGGGCAGCGACGCCTACCGCCGGATCGGTGTGAAGCTCGACCTGCTCCGGACGGAGTTCGATGCGGGCAGGGACGTCGCGTTCAGCACCGACTTTCCTGGCAGCGCCGACAAAGCCGTCCTCTGAGCCTCGGTTTGGCGGTTCGCTGGGAGGAACGAACTGCTGGCCGCGGTCTGCGGCGCCCGCTTGGACGGGATCGAGGAAGCCGTCCGCGGCGCGCGATTCGGTGAGGCGCCGGTGCCGGTGGCGCTGCACCGGTACGTCGACGGAATCGTCGGGGTGAAGGGAAGTCCAGTTGCTTGATCACGTCCAGCTCGTGGGTCAGCTGCGCGTACGCCCGCGGGTTCTCCTCCCGCGAGCCGTAGCGGGTGGCGGCGCCGGCCCAGGTTAGCTCGGCCAGATACGACATCTCGTCATGCCCGGCCGGAACGTCGAACGGCGGCAGGTCCGGCGCGACCAACTGCAGGTCGGTGGCGAACTTCAGGCCATCCCGACCTGTGCTGCTTCAGAGCAGGCCACCTTCACCTACGTCGACGCCGTGGAGATCGCCGTTTCAAAAGGTCATGACGAAAAGGTCGTAGGTCTCGAACCCGTACCGCGCTACTGCGGTCGCCCATCTCCGGTAGGTGCCGACCTCGCCGTGAACCGTTCTCCCTTGGACGCGTTGTGCTTTGATCAGCTTGGACAAGCGGAGTGGAAGTCCGTCGTCGGTCAGGGCGTCGGTGATGTCCTGGCCGCTCGCGTCGGCGAGCTTGACCAGCAGTTCGCGGGCGCCTTGCGGATCGCTGACGAGGGCGGCCAGCAGCAATGCGGCGGCTTGGTACTCCTCTCTGATCAGGAAGTACTCGAGGTGTTCGGGTGGGACGGACAGCCTTACCAGGCGGTAGAGGTTGGCGAGCTTCTTCGTTGCCCGCGGGGTCGGGAGCAGCCAGACGAGGTCGGCGAGGAAGTCCTGTTCGAACTGTTGGATCCGCATGCCTTCCGGTGCGAGGTCGACATCTTTGGGTGAGCGGGTCGTCATGCGGGGCTCCGCCGCCACCGGAGTCGGGACGGCGTGCTCGACTTCCGCCTGACGCGGTGCCGTGGTGTCGGTGTTCTCTTGCGTGGCGGCAAGCTCGTCGGTGACCTGGTCCGGTGCGGCCGGTTGGGTCTCGTCGGCAACGGGCAGCATCGATCTCAGGTAGTCAGCGGCCTTGGTACCCATTGGGCGGAGGGCGAACGGGATGTGGAAGATCTTGTCCAGGTAGTCCAGCGGTGTGACCGCATCGCACAGCAGGCCGCGGTGGTGCCGGCCGAGCGCCTTCAAAAGCCATCGCGGATCGACCGCCACGACGACCATGAACAGGTCCATGGTGAGGAGGAGATTCATGGCCTGGAGGACGTCGGCGACGCGTTGGGGTGTGCAGCGGTCGAGGTCGTCGACGTAGAGGACGATGCGCTGAAGTGGTGGCTTCCCTTGTCCGCCGTCGTCGGACCAGGCGGTGCGCGCGGTCGCGAGGTCTTCGCTCAGCCGTCGTAGGTCGTGGTGGATGCGTCCGGTGAGACCGCGGAAGCTTTCGTATCGCTCGGCGGTGCTGATCTCGGCGAGCAGGCGGTGGAGCCGGTGCGCCGGTTCGACGCGTGCGAGTGCGTCGTCGGCCTTCCTGATGTCGGCGTCCAGCTCGTCCTTGCGTCGCAGCAGTTGGTTGCGAACATTCTCGGTGGATTCGCGCAGGGTGCGCCACGCGGCGGCTACGGGTGCGAGGGCGCCGACCGTGATGCCGATCCACGTCAGCTGAGCTTGCCCGAACGAAGTGGCCACCACGATGCCGGCGATACCGACCAGCGTGAGGAGCAGGTAGGGCCAGCCTCGACGGCTGAACAGCTCTCGTCCGCCGCTGATCACCGCGGCTTTCGCCACCTTGACGCTGCGCAGGGGTGCCCGGGCGGCGGCGAACCAGCCGCGGTCGGCTTCGATGCGATCGATCGCGTCGAGGTCGGCGGTTAGCCGGTCTCGATCCGTTTTCCGTGTGGAGAGGGTCGTCTTCAACTTCGCGACCTGCTCGGCGGTCGCGTCGTCAGTGGTGATCTTGTTCGCGGCGAGCTCGCGGAACATGTGCTCGACGAGCCCGACCCACAGGTGATCGTCGCTGTAGTGCCACGCGTTGAACGTCACCTGCTTGATGTTCGATACGAACGTGCTGTCCGGCGACTCACTGGAGCGTCGTGCTGCTTCCGCGAGCCATTCCCGTAGCTGCAACATGAAGGTCGACTTCCCGGAGCCCCAGTCACCGAGCACCGCGATCGACAACGGCGGACGTACCGTCGTCGCCGCCAGCATCGCGCCGATCAGCCGGACGTCGCCGCCGATGTCGAGTCGGTCTTCGCTGCTTTCGAGGTCGCTCTGAACGTCGGCGAGCACCTCCCGGACCATCGGTGGGCTCGCTGCGTCAGCGGACAGCTGCGTGCGGGACTCGTGGGCCCATCTGCGTACTGTTCCGTCCGCGGATCCGGAGAACAGCACGGTGCCGTCGTCGTCCAGGAACGCCAGTGAAGTGATCGTGCCTTCGTGGCTGCCGAAGGGTTCGCCGACCGGCTCGCCGGTCTCGCTGTCCCATTCGCGGATGAGCTGATCGGTTGCGCCGCTGACGATGCTGCGCCCATCCGGTGTGAACCGCACAACGGTCACCGACCCGTTGTGGCGTTGGCTCGGCGATGTCATCGGCTGTCCGGTCGCGGCATCCCAGACCCGGACACGGCCGTCACTTCCGCCGCTGACGATCCGTTTCCCGGCTGGATCGACCGACACCGTCAACGCGGCGTACCGGTGCGCGCTGATCGCCTCGCCGACTCGTTCACCGGTCTGGGTGTCCCATCGAAGCAGACGGCCGTCTTTACTGCCCGCCGTGATGATCTGAGCTCCGTCCGGGGTGACGCAAACGGCGTTCACCTCACCCCGGTGCCCAGTGAGCGGTTCGCCGACCGGTTGCCCGGTATCCCGGTTCCAGCGGCGTACAGTGCCGTCCGCGCCAGCGGTGATGATCCACTGGCTGTCCGGTGTGAACGTCACCGCGCGGACTCCGCCGGTGTGTCCGGTCAGCGGTTCGCCGGAGTACTGGCCGGTATTCAGGTCCCATCGGACGATCGGGCCGTCTTCGCCGACGCGGACGAGCTGGTTACCGTCGGGCGACAGCGCGATGGCGTTGACCCAGCCGTCCGGCGCTCGAAATCGCCCGAGCGCTCTCCCAGTCCTGCTGTGCCAGCGGCGGATGGATCCGTCGATACTCGCGCTGATCAGCTCGTTCCGCACGGAGTCGACAGCGAGGGCGTTGACTGCCACGGCAGGCCCGCGGAACGCTTCGGTGCGCACCGCCGTGCGACTGAAGGTCCATCGGCCGATGGTGCCGTCGTTGCTGCAGCTGAACACGCGGGTGCCATCCGAGCTGGCCTGGATGGCGCGAACCCAGTCCGTGTGGCCGCGGTGTGGACTGCCCACAGCGGTACCGCCAGCCAGCTCCCAGCGTCGGACGGTCCCGTCATCGCCACCGCTGATGATGTAGTTCCCGTCCGATGTGACGACGACTGTGAACACGGCGCCTTCGTGGGCGCGAATGGGTTCGCCGATAGCGAGCCCGCTTCGCAGATCCCACTGCCGGATCGTGCCGTCACCACCTCCGCTGACGAGTCGGGTGCCGTCCGGCGTCAAGGCCAAGGCGTGTACCCAGCCGGTGTGGCCGATGAGCGGATCTTTGAAAATCCCCTCCGGCGAGGCCCGCTGAATGGAGCTGTCTGTGCCCGCCCAGACGATTTGATCGGTCGCCGGCGATACGCACATGGCCCGCACCGAGCCCGGATACGGGAACGTGTTGAGCAATCGGCCGTCGGTCAAGTCCCACTGCCTCAGCTTGCCGTCATCTCCACCTGCGAAGACGTGGGTGCCGTCGGCGCTGATAGTGATCGTCCAGATCAGTCTGGTGTTGGTGCTGGTGCTGAACGATCGGATGAGCTGGCAAGTCTCGACGTCCCAGATGCGAACGACGCCGTCGCCGCCACCGGTGACGATCTGCCGGCCGTCGGGGGTGACGGCCACGGCGAGCACCCAGCGCGTGTCGGCGTTGATCGGCCCGCCGATGGCACGCTGCTTGATGGAATCCCAACGCCGGAGCGTGCGGTCGCCGCCCCCGGTTGCGAGCCAGCTGCCGTCCGGCGTCGCTGCCATCGCGAAGAAGGGCCACAAGTGCCGTGCGAAGGGTTCGTTGTCCGCCATGTGAAGGGAGTCGCTGTCTTTGGGCAGAACGTAACGGCTGCATGCGCCCGACGAGCACGAGTCAGCACCGGCGCGACTCTGCAGCAGTGTTCGGCGCTGCGCGCGGTCACAGCTTGTCTCCAAGCTGGCGAACAGCCGGAGTTAGGGGCATGCCGCGTCGAGCACGAGATAGCTTCTGGAGGTTCCGCTGATGGCTTGTCGTCTGTTAGGAAAGTCGAGACCAGGTCGTCTTGAGCTCTTCCGCGGTCAAGCGTGTGCTATTTGCGTCGCTTGGATGTTGGCCACGACTTCGAAGCTGGGCGAACTTTTCCATCGTTGCCCAATTTGCTCGCCTTGTGCGAGGCCTTGTACGCCTCGACGATCGAGGCTGGAATCCGTCCTCGATCGGCTACGTCATGCCCGTTATACCGAGCCCATGCGCGCATCTCGTGGGTGGCGGTGTACTCGGGGGTTGCGTCCGTATCGGTCTTGTTGCTGTCGGGTGACTGGCCAACGGCAACCTTGATGCGGCGACCGCCGGTGCGGCGAGCGGCTTTCAAGTATGGCTCCATTGCCGTGCGTAGCGCGCTGGCGTTCGCGTTGGAGAGGTCGATCTCGAAGGTTACTCCGTCGAGTCCGAACGGGACGGTCTGGTCGGCGCGGCTGCCGTCCGTGTCGTCGGATATCTCGATAGAGATCTGTTTGGCCATTGCAGGCATCCTTTCTGCGGTCTTTTGGAACTGTCGAATAGTAGCGTCGTGCGATCCTGTGCGATCGGCGGGTATGACGGATGACGAGGTTCTTCATATTTCTTTCGAGGAGCAGTTGACTGATCGTGTCCATGTCGGCATGGATGGTTGTGTGCGGCGGCGAACACTTCCCTCGGATTTCGAGTCGTTTGAGTGCTGAAAGAGGAGAAAAGTGATGGGAATCGAGTTGAGTTGCAGCACATCGAGGGCGTTGCTGCGGCGATCCGCGAACTCGCCGAGGCGGTCCGGTCGGCTGCGCCGGAACCTCCGGTTGATCCGGACGCGTTGCTGACCGCGGAGCAGGTGGGGGAGTTGCTGCAGCTGTCGCCGAGGACGTTGAAGGACCAGGCCGCGTCGGGGGCGATACCGCATCACCGGTTCGGCAAGCACTACCGGTTCACCCGCGGCGACGTCGCCGAGATCGTGCGGCTGAGCGCGACCCCGGTGAAGCCGCGACGGCGGCGGGTTCCGCTGGCGGAGCTGGCTGAGGACTTCCGCGCCGCGTGATGCGGGCGGAGCAACAAAAGAAGGAGTACAGGATGGCCTACGGCCAGGAAGAGCCCGGGACCGGCGAGTGGAGGGCCCGGTACAAGCGTCCCGACGGGACGTGGGGGAGCAAGTCGGGGTTCCCGACGGAGAAGGCGGCCGAGGATTGGGGTCTGGAGCAGGAAGCCCTGATCCGGCGGAACCTGTGGCTGGACCCGCGAGACGGTGAGACTCGCTTCGACGACTTCGCCGAGGAGTGGCTCTCAGCGGTGGAGCCGCGGCTGGAGCTGAACACGATCGCGAAGTACCGGTCGTTCCTGGACAAGCAGCTGTTGCCACAGTGGGGCGCGTGGCCGCTGATCGCGATCTTCAACGGGTACGTCGAGATCGAGCGCTGGCTGTCGGACCTGCACGAGGACTATGCCGAGTCCTCGGTGTTGTCGTACTTCGCGTTGTTCT
Organism: Amycolatopsis sp. SID8362; assembly: GCF_010550475.1. Taxonomy (NCBI): domain Bacteria; kingdom Bacillati; phylum Actinomycetota; class Actinomycetes; order Pseudonocardiales; family Pseudonocardiaceae; genus Amycolatopsis; species Amycolatopsis sp. SID8362. Next base: position 11,475 of record NZ_JAAGNB010000966.1, on the reverse strand, counting down.
CCACGATCCTCAACGGTGCGGTGCGGGCGCGGATGATCCCGGCCAACCCGTGCAACGGCGTCCGGGTGTCCAACGGCGAGTACGACACCGAGCGACTGGTGGCGACGCCGGCGCAGGCGTTGCGGGCGGCGATGCGGCTCTACGAGATGGGGTTGGGCAAGTCGGGTTTCGTGCTGTGCCTGATGGATGTCTATACCGGCGCCCGATGGGGTGAACTTGTCGGGCAGCAGCGGCACGAGTACGACTCCGAACGCCGCGGGATCGAGATCCGGACGCCGCTGAAGGAGGTCGGCGGGAAAGTCTATAAAGGAGGCAGGAAGAGTGATGATCATCACTCGGGCGCCAAAAGCCGTCCGCCGACTCGGCGAGGGAACGCCCGGCCGAAGAAGGGGCGCACGAAAACCCCAGCAGGCACTCGATTCGTGGCACTGCCGCCGGGGATCGCGGTGCTCTACGAGGAACTGATGGACAGCCACCGGGAGCCCTTCGTGCTGTGCACGCCAGAAGGCCACCCGTGGCGGCGGTCGAACTTCCGGATCCGGTTCTGGCGGCCGGCGTGGGACGGGGTCGATCTCGACGAGTCCGGGGCAGGGGAGCGCCGTCCGCCGATCCTGCCGATGTTCACCTTCCACGAAGGCCGGCACACGCACGCCACATGGCTGACCGAGGACGGAATTCCGGAGGTCGCACGCCGTGCGCGGCTGGGCCAGAAGATGAAGGGCATCGCCCGGGTCTACGACCACGTGACGCCGGCTATGGTGAACGAGATCCTGGACGCCCTGGAGGAGCGCTGGCAGCGGTCGCTGGCGTCGCTGTATCCGGGGGAGCGGGCGAAGCTGGTGTCGTGGTTCCCGCACCTGCGGTCCCGGCGGCGCCTGGAACCCGGCCCGGGCCCCATCGCCATTTCATCGCCATCTGACGACTGAAGCCCTGCCCCTCCGGGGAGGGACAGGGCTTCTGACCTGCGAAAACATGTGGTGCGCGATACTGGGATTGAACCAGTGACCTCTTCCGTGTCAGGGAAGCGCTCTCCCGCTGAGCTAATCGCGCGAGGTGGAGACGGGATTCGAACCCGTGTACACGGCTTTGCAGGCCGTTGCCTCGCCTCTCGGCCACTCCACCGTGACAGGCTCGAGAGCCTACCGAGCGGATGACGGGATTCGAACCCGCGACCCTCACCTTGGCAAGGTGATGCGCTACCAGCTGCGCTACATCCGCACTCCGCAGCTCCGGGTCGTTGTTCCCCCGTCGCCGTGGTGTGTGAAAACCATATCGGACCCCGAAAACGGCGGCGACACCGGGGTGTCACTCCGCCGTTGCAAGCCTGTCATCAGGCCAGATCGTGGGGGATGAGGTGGGTCAGGGCGTCGTCGACGTCGACCCACAGGTGCTCGTTGCCCGGGAGGACGACGTCGTAGGTGCGGTCGAGGAAGTCCGCCAGCTCCTGGGCCGACGCCTCGAACATGGCGTGCCCGGACGGCGAGTTCAGCTCGATCAGCACGGACTCGGGGTCTTCGACGGACGGGCGGATGCGGACGTCCCCGTCACCCGCGTCGGCCAGGAGGCCGTCCGCGAGGAGGTCGCGGGCGTACACCCACTCGACCCAGCCGGCGCGGCCGGTGCGGAAGGCGGCGACGACCGCGTACGGGTCGCGTGTGTCGTAGCGCAGCTCCACCTTGACCGGAACCGCGGGAGTCCGCGGCGCCAGCAGGTCGAAGACCGCCGTCGAGCGGAGCGTCACGTGATCGTTGCGCATCGTCCTACCCTTCGTCTCCCTTCCCGGCCCGGCCCGGCCGAGGGCGTCACCAAGTGGGACGCATCGGGAGGCCTGTTCCGTCGCGGGTGCGCCGCAGATCACCCGTCCGGGCTCATGGGCCCCCGTCTGCCGTCCGTGACCACCCCAACGGCGCGCGTGTGACCGCGCGCCCCGCGGGGGCCCACGCCTCCATACTGCGCGGTTTAGTCGCCGGGCGATAGCACCGTCGCACGGATGTCGAACGTGGCGTCGGGCGGCCCCCGGGCCGGACAACCCCGGCTAGCTCGGGGTTGTTCGTTCCGTACTCGCCGGTAAGCGGAGTGTGGTCGGCGAGGACCACCCGTTTGCAGGCGCCCGGAAGTCGTACGCTAAAGTTTCCGCAACACCGCGAGCGGGCGATTAGCTCAGCGGGAGAGCGCTTCGTTCACACCGAAGAGGTCACTGGTTCGATCCCAGTATCGCCCACCGAAGCTCGACGCCGAAGGCCCCGGACGCACTCGTCCGGGGCCTTCGGCGTTTTCGCGCGTCCCCAGGTCGGCTCGCCTTTCCGGGCGCCGGCCCGAACCGGAGTGAACGGTCCGTTCGGATCCGCCGTACTTGCTGACGAGAGCGGTTCGTACCCCCGTCGGGAGGGGTCGCCGAACCTGCCTCCGCAACTTGCCGCCGCGGCGGATTTCTGTCGAACGGGACCCCGTGGGAGGGCTCATGTGATCCTCGGCACGCGCGAGCGGGCACGTGCGACAAAAACCGGGGCGGGTGACGGTCCGATGGCGAACGTCACCGACCGCTCGCGCGCCGCCGGCGCGAAGGCGTCACGGCGGCGTCGTGGTCCACTGTGGACCATGCCGCGCCCGGAGTGTCCACAGTAGATCTCCGGGGTCCGTTCGGCCGTTCGGCGGCACGTGGTCCACCCGAGTGCGGGCATCGCCCGTTTTGGCTACGGATTGTAATTTTCCTGGGGATACGCCCTATTACCCATCGTCATCATCTTGTTATCTTGCGGCCATTTCTTGGCGGGGAAGTCGCGCAGCATGTGGCTGGAAATCCTTGTAACGATGCTGAGAGAGTCGCCGATACCTTGCCGTGTGAAGCCTCTCCGGGCACTGCGCGACAGCTGAGTCGTGATGACTCTCCGAAATCACCGTGGGTGACGCAGCGTGCCTGTGAGATCAACCGAATCCTGTTCACGGGAGGTCAGATGGAAGAGTCGGTGCGGCCTTCGTACACGGTGAGCCAGCCACCGCCGCACATCGACCTCCAGGCCATCCCGCGTCCCGCCAAGCGGGACGAGGATCTGACGGAGCCGGCCGCGACGCCGTCCCCCAAGGCGTTGCCCGCGGCCTGGGAAGCGAGATACAGAGCCTGGGTCATCGGCAGCGACGTGTTCATCACGCTGCTGGTGATCGCGATCAGCGCGTTCGTCATCGATCGCGTTGCCCCGCACGACATGCACGCCTTCGGCACCATTCTCGCCGTGTTCGTCTCGCTGCCGGTCAGCCGGGCCTGGAGCCCGCGCGTGCTGGGCGAAGGCGCGGAGGAGTACCGCACCCTGGGCCGCGGCTTCCTCACCGCCGCCGTCCTGGTCGCGCTGGGCGGCCTGCTGTTCGGCGCGCTCGAGGTCCAGGTCTGGGTGTTCGTCGTCGTGCCCGCCATCGCGCTCGTCGCGTTCCCGCAGCGGTACCTGCTGCGCCAGGTGCTGCACCGCAAGCGCGCCAAGGGCCTCTGCCTGCTGCCGGTGATGGCCGCGGGCAGCCCGGAAACGGTCGCCGACCTGATCGCCCGCACCCGCTCGGAAGTGCACGTCGGCTGGCGCGTCGAGGCCGCCTGCACCTTCAGCGGCCACGGCGAAGAGCGCGACAGCGGCGAGATCGACGGCGTCCCGGTCGTGGGCAGGCTCGAGGAGCTGTCCCGCCACGTGCGCCGCGGCGGCTACCGGGTCGTGGCGATCACCGCGGACCAGTACTGGACGCCGAAGCGGCTGCAGCGGCTGGCCTGGGACATGGAGGGGACCGGCGCCGAGATGGTCGTGGCGCCGGTGCTGATGGAGGTCGCCGGCCCGCGGCTCAACGTCACCGGCGTGCTCGGGATGCCCCTGCTGCGCGTCACGGCGCCGATGTTCACCGGCGGGCGCCGGGTGGTGAAGGAGATCGTCGACCGCTGCGGGTCCGCCCTGCTGCTGACGATGCTCTCGCCGCTGCTGCTGGTGATCGCGCTCGCGATCAAGCTGAACGACCGCGGCCCGGTGATCTACCGCCAGCGCCGCGTCGGCCGCGACGGCGCCGTCTTCACCATGCTCAAGTTCCGCACGATGGTCACCAACGCCGACGAGATCAAGCAGACCCTGGCCGCCGACAACGAGGGCGCGGGCCCGCTGTTCAAGATGAAGCGCGACCCGCGGATCACCCGTGTGGGTGGTTTCCTGCGCCGGTATTCGCTCGACGAGGTGCCCCAGCTGTTCAACGTCGTGTCCGGGAAGATGTCGCTCGTCGGCCCGCGCCCGCCGCTGCCGGAGGAGACGGCGCAGTATGCGCCCGACGCCCGCCGGCGCCTGCTCGTGAAGCCGGGGCTCACGGGCCTGTGGCAGGTCAGCGGCCGCAGCGACCTGACGTGGGCCGAGAGCATCCGGCTCGACCTGCGCTACGTCGAGGACTGGTCGCTGGCGCTGGACCTGGTGATCCTCTGGAAGACCTTCCGCGCGGTGATGGGCGGCCAGGGCGCCTACTGAGCCGACCGACCGCGCGCTTCGCACCACGGCCGCCGACCCCGCTGGAGGGGGTCGGCGGCCGTGTCCGTTGTAAAACCGATGTGAGGCGATGCATCTTTCCCTATGAAAGTGGCGCTGTGGTCCGAGGGCTGTGATCCAGGCAACTGGTTGAGCGTGAAATAGTTCAACGCTCAACTCAGTTGGACCGGGAGTACCGACCAACGGAAGGAACGCAGCCCCATGACCACCTTTGCCGAGCAGACCGAAGGCCTCCAGGTCCCCGCGGACGTTCAGAACCTCCTCTTCCGCGAGGCCCGCACGGCCAACAGTTTCAGCTCCGAGCCGGTGACCGAGGAGCAGGTCCGCGCGATCTACGACCTCGTCAAGTGGGCCCCGACGTCGATGAACACCCAGCCGCTGCGCGCGCTGGTGCTCCGGACCGCCGAGGCGAAGGCCCGCCTGCTGCCGCACATGGCGCCGGGCAACCGGGACAAGACCGAAGCCGCGCCGCTGACCGTCGTGCTCGCCGCGGACGTCGACTTCCACGAGAACATCCCGCAGGTCTTCCCGCACGCCCCGCAGGTCAAGGACAACTTCTCCGACGAGCAGGGCCGCGTCGAGTTCGCCAAGCTCAACTCGCTGCTCCAGGTCGGCTACTTCATCATCGGCGTCCGCGCCGCCGGGCTGGCCGCCGGCCCGATGACCGGCTTCGACGCCCAGGGCGTCGACGACGAGTTCTTCGCCGGCAAGAAGTGGCGCTCGCTGGTCGTGGTGAACGTCGGCAAGCCGGGCGAGAACCCGTGGTTCGACCGCCTGCCGCGCCTCGACTTCGACCAGGTCGTCGAGACCCTCTGACGTCGGTGACGCGGGCCGCCTCCGGAACCGGGGGCGGCCCGTTCCGCGTTCCCGGACGCGCGTGAGGCGCGCACGGGCCGCCGACTAGCATCGACGGCGTCGTCTTTGTCACTCCAGCTTGAGGAGCCGATCGTGTCCCAGTCGCCCCCCGTTTCCCCCGTGGCCGCCTCCCGTGTGGTGGTACCGGCGGGCACTACGGCGGGCGCGGCGGTCCGCGAAGCCGGCCTGCCGACCAAGGGCGAGGACACGATCGTCGTAGTGCGCGACGCCGACGGGAAGCTGCGCGACCTCGCCTGGGCACCCGAGGCCGACGCCGAGGTCGAGCCGGTCGCCGCGAACACCGAGGACGGGCGCAGCGTCATCCGCCATTCGGCGGCCCACGTGCTCGCCCAAGCCGTCCAGCAGCAGTTCCCGGACGCCAAGCTCGGCATCGGCCCGCCGGTGAAGGACGGCTTCTACTACGACTTCGCCGTCGACACTCCGTTCACCCCGGAGGACCTGCAGGCGCTCGAAAAGCGCATGAAGCAGATCGTGAAGGGCGCCCAGCAGTTCTCCCGGCGCGTTTTCGACTCCGTCGACGAGGCCAAGAAGGAACTGGCGGACGAGCCGTTCAAGCTCGAACTGGTCGACCTCAAGTCCGAAGTGGACACCTCGGAGGTCATGGAGGTGGGCGAGGGCGAGCTCACCATCTACGACAATCTCGACCCGCGCACCAAGGAACGTGTCTGGAGTGACCTCTGCCGCGGCCCGCACGTGCCGACGACGAAGTTCATCCCCGCGTTCAAGCTGACCCGCGTCGCCGCGGCGTACTGGCGGGGGAGCGAGAAGAACCCGCAGCTGCAGCGCATCTACGGCACCGCGTGGGAGTCCACCGAGGCGCAGGACGCCCACCTCGAGCGCATCGCCGAGGCCGAGCGCCGCGACCACCGCAAGCTCGGCGCCGAGCTGGACCTGTTCTCCTTCCCCGAGGAGATCGGCTCCGGCCTGCCGGTGTTCCACCCCAAGGGCGGCATCATCCGCCGCGAGCTGGAGAACTACTCGCGCCGCCGCCACGAAGAGGCCGGCTACGAGTTCGTGAACACCCCGCACATCAGCAAGGGCGAGCTGTTCCACACCTCCGGCCACCTGCCGTACTACGCGGACACGATGTTCCCGCCGGTGCAGTTCGACGAGGAGAACTACTACCTCAAGGCCATGAACTGCCCGATGCACAACCTGATCTTCCGCTCGCGCGGGCGGTCCTACCGCGAGCTGCCGCTGCGACTGTTCGAGTTCGGCACGGTGTACCGCTACGAGAAGTCGGGCGTGGTGCACGGCCTCACCCGCGTGCGCGGGCTGACGATGGACGACTCGCACATCTACTGCACCAAGGAGCAGATGCCGGGCGAGCTCAAGTCGCTGCTCAAGTTCGTCCTCGACCTGCTCGCCGACTACGGCCTCTCCGACTTCTACCTCGAGCTGTCCACCCGCGGTGACTCCGACAAGTTCATCGGCGAGGACTGGGAGTGGGAGGAGGCCACCGAGACGCTGCGGCAGGCCGCCGTCGACTCCGGCCTCGAGCTGGTCCCGGACCCGGGCGGCGCGGCCTTCTACGGCCCCAAGATCTCGGTCCAGGCCAAGGACGCCATCGGCCGCACCTGGCAGATGTCGACCATCCAGCTGGACTTCAACCAGAACAAGCGGTTCGAGCTCGAGTACACCGCGCCGGACGGCTCGCGCCAGCGGCCGATCATGATCCACCGCGCGCTGTTCGGCTCGATCGAGCGGTTCTTCGGCGTGCTGACCGAGCACTACGCGGGCGCGTTCCCGGCGTGGCTCGCGCCGGTGCAGGTGGTCGGCATCCCGATCACCGCCGACCAGGTCGAGCACCTGCAGGCCATCGAGAAGGCGTTGCGCGCCAAGGGCATCCGCGCCGAGGTCGACGCGAGCGACGACCGGATGCAGAAGAAGATCCGGACGCACACCACGCAGAAGGTGCCCTTCATGCTGCTGGCCGGCGCGAAGGACGTCGAGGCGGGCGCGGTGTCGTTCCGCTTCCGCGACGGCGGCCAGATCAACGGCGTGCCGGTCGACAAGGCCGTGGCCGCGATCGCGGAATGGGTCGAGCGCCGCGAGAACGCGTCGCCGTCGGCCGAGGCGCTGGAGACGGTCGTTCGGTGAGTGACGGTCCCGAGCTCGTCGAGCAGCAGGGCGTCGGGGTCCAGGACGCGTTCCAGCGCCTCTGGACCCCGCACCGGATGGCGTACATCAAGGGCCAGGACAAGCCGGACGGCGACGGCGACGCCGGCTGCCCGTTCTGCCGCATCCCTTCCCTGGACGACAAAACGGGGCTGATCGTCGCGCGCGGCGAGACCGTGTACGCGGTGCTGAACCTGTACCCGTACAACCCCGGGCACCTGATGGTGGTGCCGTACCGGCACGTCGCGGACTACACCGAGCTGACGGTCGAGGAGACGCGCGAGGTCGCCGAGTTCACCCAGCACGCGATGAAGGTGATCCGCGCGGTGTCGGGCGCGCACGGGTTCAACATCGGCCTGAACCAGGGCGTGATCGCGGGCGCGGGCATCGCGGCGCACCTGCACCAGCACCTGGTGCCGCGGTGGGGCGGCGACGCGAACTTCATGCCGATCATCGGGCAGACGAAGGTGCTGCCGCAATTGCTGGGCGAAACGCGGGACCTGCTCGCCGACGCGTGGTGAGCGTCAATTCAGCGCGTCCGGAAAAACCCTTATTGAGTGTTCAACCGAGGGTATGCTGGGGGTATGTCCGAAACCCGATGGCTCAGCGACGACGAGCAGCGCGTCTGGCGTGAGTTCAACGCGGCCACCCGCATGCTCAGCGCGCACCTCGAGGGCCAGCTGCAGCACGACTCGGGCATGCCGCACACCTACTACGAAGTCCTCGTCTCCCTCTCCGAAGCGCCCGGCCGCCGGCTGCGGATGAGCGAACTCGCCGACGCCCGCCAGGCGTCGCGCAGCCGGCTCTCCCACGCCGTCGCGCGGCTGGAGGCCAACGGCTGGGTGCGCCGGGAGGCCTGCCCGACCGACAAGCGCGGCGCCTGGGCCGTCCTCACCGACGCCGGCTTCGCCGCGCTCGAAGCGGCCGCGCCCGGGCACGTCGAGGCCGTCCGCGAAAGCCTCTTCGACCCGCTGACGCCGGAGCAGGTCGCCGCGCTCGGGGAGATCAGCGCCGCGATCCGGCAGCGCCTCTCGCCGAAGTGCGCCGCCGCGCAGGCCGCCGAAGAGGCGCGCGAGCACGAGGGCGAGCTCTCGAAATCACGCTGAGCCGGGGCGGCGCGTCGGGTTCGCCGAGCCGGGTGGATAGGCTGCATTCGCCCACCCGACCCTCGTAGCCAGGTGCCTCTGACGAACCGATGCTCAATATCTTCGCGCGTGCCTCCGTTTCCCGCGTCACCGATCCGATCGGCCAGGCGCTGGTCCGCGTCGGGCTGACCCCGAACGCGATGACCGTGCTCGGCACCGCCGGCGCCGTCGCCTGCGCCCTGGCCTTCTTCCCGAACGGCTACCTGCTCTGGGGCACCTTCACGGTGTGGGGCTTCGCCATGCTCGACCTGCTCGACGGCGCCATGGCCCGCGCCCGCGGCTACGGCACCCCGTTCGGCGCCGTGCTCGACGCGACCTGCGACCGGCTGGTCGACGGCGCGCTGTTCGCCGCCATCGCCTGGTGGTGCTTCGTCGTCGACGACAACCACCCGGCCGCCGCCGCGGCCCTGCTGTGCCTGGTGCTCGCCCAGGTCATCTCGTACGTCAAGGCCCGCGCCGACGCCTCCGGCCTGCCGGTGGACGGCGGGCTCGTCGAACGCGCCGAGCGGCTGATCATCGCCCTCGTCGGCACCGGCCTGCACGGCTTCGGCATCCCGTACACCGTGGACGTGACGCTCTGGCTGCTGGCCGTGCTGTCGGTCATCACGCTGCTCCAGCGCTTCGCCGCGGTCGCGAAGGCGGCTCGTGAAGCCGCCCCGGGGGAGCAGCCGGCATGACCAAGCTGTCGGAGCGGTTGAGCGCCTTCGGCTACGCGGCCGGGTGGCGGCTGGCCGGCTGGCTGCCCGCCGGGTTCGGCAGCACGGTCTTCTCCCTGGGCGCCGACCTCGCCGTCAAGCGCGAGGGCGGGGGCGTGCGGCAGCTGCGCGCCAACCTCGCCCGCGTCGTCCCGCAGGCCGACCCGGTGGAGCTCGACGAGCTGACCCGGCGCGCGATGCGCTCGTACGCCCGGTACTGGCACGAGACGTTCCGGCTGCCGTCGATGGACCAGAAGGACGTCAGCGGCAAGGTCGCGGCCTCCATCACCGGCGTGGAGAACCTCGACGCCGCGCTCGCCGAGGGCAACGGCGCGGTGATGGCGCTGCCGCACAGCGGCAACTGGGACATCGCGGGCGTCTGGCTGGCCGACTACCTCGGCGGGTTCACCACCGTCGCCGAACGCCTCAAGCCCGAGTCGCTCTACCGCCGGTTCGTCGAGTACCGCGAGTCGCTCGGCTTCGAGATCGTGCCGCTGACCGGGGACAGCTCGGCGATGCGCGTGCTGCTGAAGCGGCTGCGCGAGAACAAGGCCGTGTGCCTGGTCGGCGACCGCGACCTGACCACCAGCGGCATCCCGGTCAAGTTCTTCGGCGAGCAGGCCCGCTTCCCGGGCGGCCCGGCGCGGCTGGCCGCCACGACCGGCGCGGCGCTGATCCCGGCAGGCTGCTGGTTCACCGAGGACGGCTGGCAGATCCGGCTGCACCCGCGCATCCGCGTCACCGCGCGTGCCGAGGTCCCGGCCGCCACCCAGGCGCTGGCCGACATCTTCGCCGGCGACATCGCCGCGCACCCGGCCGACTGGCACATGCTGCAGAAGTTCTGGCCGGCCGACCTCGAGGCGGACGACCGGGTCAGCCTCGAAGAAGCGAGCTGAGGCGTGGCCGCGCGCCCGATGCGGATCGGGATCGTCTGCCCCTACTCGTTCGACGTGCCCGGCGGGGTCCAGGGCCACGTGATCGACCTGACGAAGGCGCTGCTCGCTCGCGGCCACCGGGTGTCCGTGCTCGCCCCCGCCGACGACGACGCCGACCTGCCGGAGTTCGTCCACCCGGCGGGCAAGGCGCTCGGGATCCCGTACAACGGCTCGGTCGCGCGGCTGCAGTTCGGCCCGGTGTCCTACGCCCGGGTGCGGCGCTGGATCCGCGAGGGCGACTTCGACGTCCTGCACCTGCACGAGCCCGCCGCGCCGAGCCTGTCGCTGCTGGCGCTGCTGATCGCCGACGGCCCGATCGTGGCGACGTTCCACACCGCGACCACGCGCTCGCGGACGCTGTCGGCCTTCCAGCCGGTGCTGCGGCCGCTGCTGGAGAAGATCACGGCGCGGATCGCGGTGTCCGCGCTCGCCCGCCGGGTCCAGGTCGAGCACGCGGGCGGCGACGCCGTCGAGATCCCCAACGGCGTCGACGTCGAGTTCTTCTCCTCGGCGACATCGCTGCCGGGCTACCCGCGGGCCGGCGGCACGGTCGGGTTCGTGGGCCGCTTCGGCGAGCCGCGCAAGGGGATGGGCGTGCTGCTGGAGGCGTTGCGCCGGATCCTGCCGGAGTTCGAGGACCTGCGGCTGGTCGTGGTCGGCCGCGGGGACGCCGAGCAGCTGCGCCGCGACGCCGGGCCGGAGCTGGCACCGCACCTGGAGCTGCTCGGCCAGGCGGACGACGTCGTCAAGGCCCGGGCGCTGCGCAGCGTCGACGTCTACTGCGCGCCCAACACCGGCGGCGAGAGCTTCGGGATGATCCTGACCGAGGCGATGGCGGCGGGCACGGCGGTGCTGGCCAGCGATCTCGACTCGTTCCGGCGGGTGCTCGACGACGGCCACGCCGGGATGCTGACCACGACCGGCGACCCCGAAGCGCTCGCGGACGGGCTGCGCGAACTGCTCGGCGACCCGGCGCACCGCGCGTCGCTGGCCGCGGCGGCGGGGGAGCACGTGACGGTGTTCGACTGGTCGGTGGTGGCCACGCAGGTGCTGCGGGTCTACGAGACGGCGATCGCCGCCGACCCGCGTCGGGTCGCGGCGCCGGAGGGGGAGCTCGCCCGGTGAGCGTGCTCGAGTGGCTGCTGCCGCTGCTGGCGCTGGTCGTCGTGGCCGGCGGGCTGTTCCTGGTGGCGACGGCGAACCGGCT
>NZ_JAAGNB010000906.1:0-17218 GCF_010550475.1 Amycolatopsis sp. SID8362 | reverse complement strand
GACGTGAATGACTCATTCCTGTCGCCGGACGACATGAATGAGTCATTCACGTCATTCGGCAACCGGGCGAACGGACCTCTCGCGGCACTGCGAAAGGCCCGTCCGCCGGGGTCAGCTCGTGTGCTGGGGCAGCACCGCGAAAGCGACTCCGCCCGCTTCGTCCTCCTGGACGTCCAGCACCTTGTCGTCGAGCAGCGCCGCCGCCTGGGGTTCCAGGAACACCTTCGGGCCCTCGTCGGCGCCCAGCACGCTGTCGCCCTCCGCGGGTTCCGGCGCCACCGACAGGGCCAGCTGGGCGCTTTCGCCGTCGGCGTTCTGTACCGCCAAGCGGAGTCCGGCGTCGCCCTCCCCCTGGCTGGTCAGTGCGGTGATCGCCTCGGCGGCGGCTTCGGTCACGGTCAGCATTTTCGGCCTTCCCTTCGTCGCGGTCCGATGCACTGGTGCCCCACGCTAGAGGCGGCCGAACGGACGCGCAGTCTGAGCGGATCAGCCCTGCCGGGCCTCGCGGATGGCGTCCGCCACCGAGCCGCCCGCGTAGTCCGCCCGCTCGCCGGGATCCGGGTCCGCGTGCCGGTGCGGCACCTCGTCTCCCGGGCTCACCGGCTCGAAGTCCGGCGGGGCGTCCTCGATCGTCTCGTCGAGCTCCGCGGCCGGCGTCGCCGCGAGGGGACGCTCCGGGACCTGCTCCGGCTCCGTGTCCGGCTCCTCCTCGGCCAGGCGCTGCTTCATCGGCTCGCCCTCGCGGATCTCGCCCGGCGTGGTGCCGTGGCGGTTCGCGGCGCTCCAGTGCTCCGGTGGCTCGACGCCCTCTTCGAGCGGATCCACGCGCAGCTCGTCCTCGTCCAGTGCTTCGCTCGGGCTCAAGCTGTCCGGTTCGGCCGAGTCACGGTCACTCACCTGTCGTCTCCTCGCGCTCGGGAACTCGTCGTCACCCGTGACCTACCCCGGACGTCGGGGGCCCGAAACCCCGGCGGTGTCACGGGGATCACATTTCTTCAACCGCTTTAACACATTCACAAGTTTGTGAACGCAAGGTAGGTTGGGATCATGGCCACCACCAGGTGCGCACCGGAGCGCCGGCTGCTCGCCACCGACCCGGACCGCCACCACGAGCTCGGCACGCACGCCGCGTGGTACGTCGTCGCCGGCGTCGTGACGACCGGTGTCCAGGCCCTCCTCTTCCTCCTGCTCCGCGACGAACTCGGCTCCCAGGTCGCGAACCTGGTCGCGATCGCGCTCACGACGGTCGGCAACACCGAGTTCCACCGCCGCGTCACCTTCGCCGGGCGGCCCAGCAATGCCGGGAAGCGGCACCTGCAGGACTTGCTGACGTTCGCGTTCTACGCCGGGTACGGCTCCGCGGTGCTCGCGCTGCTGGACGCGCTGGTGGACCGGCCGACGTCGTGGGAGGAGACCGGCACGCTGCTGCTGGCGAGCTTCGTCGGCGGGTTCGTGCGCTTCGCGGTGCTTCGGTGGTGGGTGTTCGCACACCGGACGGCTACGGCGGCGCACAGCGCCTGACGCCACGGGGCCCGGCCGCAGCTGCCCAGCACCGCCCGCCATCAGATCCGGCGTCCGCACGCGGGACTCCGCCGACACGTGGGCGCCCGCACACCCGGCTGCCACCGCCGCGCACAGCGGCTGAAGCCGGGCAGGTCGCGCTGCCGACACGAGTGGGCGCCCGCACACCGGGCAGCCGCTCCCGCGCACAGCGGCTAGCGTCTGCAGGCGTGGCCTCGGACGACATCAAGCCCCACGCCGGCGGCACCGAGCCGGACTACCGGTTCACGCTGGCGAACGAACGCACCTTCCTCGCGTGGCTCCGCACCGCACTCGGGTTGCTCGCCGGCGGGGTCGCGGTGCACCAGCTGGTGCCGTCGCCGGCCGCCGCCAGTGGGGTGCTCGCCGGATTGTGCGTCGTGCTGGCCGCCGTTCTCGCCGCGACCGCGTACCCCCGTTGGCGGCGGGTCCAGGTCGCGATGCGTGCCGGAGAGCCACTGCCGCGGAGCCTGATGATCCTGGTGCTGACCGGCGGGCTGCTGGTCCTCATCGTCGCCGCCGCGGTGCTCCTGGCCGTCTCGTGACGCCGCGAATACCGCGTCCTCGCGATTATCACCAGGTCAGAATTACCGTCATGAGCCCGCGGAGCCGGTCGTGAACCCGGCGAGCGGGGCGCAAGCCGAGCGAACCGGCCTCGCCTGGCGGCGGACGGCACTGGCGGCCGCCGCCTGCACGGTACTGCTCCTGCACTCGGCCGCCCAGCGCCATTGGGGTGTCACCTTGGTGCCCGTCGTGCTGTCCGCGGGCACGTCTGCCCTGCTAGCGGCGTTTGGAATGCTGCGCGAACGGGCCTTGCGCACGCCCGAACCGGGGCCCGCGCGGCGCGTACTGCCCGCGATCGCGTCGCTCGCCGTGACCGCGACTGCCGCTTCCGTGTTCGTCTTCCACTGACGAGTGAACTCGGCACATCCTGAAACCGATTAATCGCAATGTGCGGGGGCTGGTCGCGGGAACATCACGGTCGATGCTGCGAACGGGGTATTGGTCGTTGAAATCTGGACTGACCGCCTCGGAGGTGCTTACGATTACCCAGCGTCGCACGGAGCGCAGATCAGCCCGGGTCTCCCGGAGTATCTGCAACCGGAAAGTCACGGAGAGTGGAGCCCCCCGGCAGCGGCGGTCGAGGGTCGGCCGGGGAGACGACCATGACAGCACCGCCGAGTACCACCGAGGAACCCGCCAGCGCCGTTCGCGATTATCGCACTCCGGAGTCATTGCCCCGGCCCAGCGGACGGCTCACCAAGGAGGACCTCGACCCCCTGGTGAAGGACGCGGGTGAGGGGAACCCCGCGGCCATCCACTCCCTGCTCCAGATGATCGAGCCGGTGGTGGTCCGCTACTGCCGCGCGCGCATGGGCGGGCGCGACCTCTCCTACCTGTCGGCCGACGACGTCGCCCAGGAAGTCTGCCTCGCCGTGCTGAAGGCCCTCCCCGACTACCAGGACCGCGGCGGCTCGTTCCTCTACCTCGTGCACGCGATCGCGGCCAACAAGGTCGCCGACGCCTACCGCGCCGTCGCCCGCGACCGCTCCGAGCCCGTCCCCGAGCTCCCGGAGCGCCCGCTGGTCGCCGGCAACGAGCCGGAATCCCACGCGCTGCACCTCGACCTCGGCGCGCGCCTCGGCCGGCTGCTCGCCTCGCTGCCGCGGGTGCAGCAGGAGATCCTGACCCTGCGCATCGCCGTCGGCTTCTCCGCGCAGGAGACCGCCGAAGCGCTCGGCATCTCCCCGGGCAACGTGCGCGTGACGCAGCACCGGGCGCTGACCCGGTTGCGCGGCATGATCAGCGACGACGAGTTCTGAGCTTCCCAGCGGCGGGCGGGGAACCCTCTTTTACCCCCTGGAAGGGGGCTCCCCGCCCGCGTCCAAGCCGTAGACCGCCCGGGCGTTGTGCTCGAACACGGCCAGGCGCTCCGCGTCCGTCAGCCCGCCCGTCAGCGCGACCGCCGCGTCCACGACCAGCTCGTAGGACGCCGCCAGCTCGCACACCGGCCAGTCCGAGCCGAACAGCAGGCGGGACGGCCCGAAGACGTCCAGCACGTGGTCCACGTACCGGCGCAGGTGCCCGACCTCCCAGCCGGTCCAGTCCGCCTCCGTGACCAGGCCCGAAAGCTTGCACACGACGTTCTCGCGCGCCGCCAGCTCGGCCACCCCGGACGCCCACGGCTCCCACTCCCCCGCCGCGATCGGCGGCTTGGCCGCGTGGTCCAGCACCAGCCGCAGCTGCGGCAGCCGTCCCGCCAGCGCGGTGGCCGCGGGCAGCTGGTCGACGCGCACCAGCAGGTCGTACGCCAGGCCCGCCGACGCCACCGCGTCCAGCCCGGCCAGCACGGCGGGGCGCAGCAGCCACTCCTCGTCGGGCTCGGTCTCCACCTGGTGCCGGACTCCCACCAAGGGGCCCGGCACCGCCAGCCGGTCCGCCACATCCGGGGCTTCGAGGTCCACCCAGCCGACGACCCCCGCGATCACCGGCTCTTCGGCGGCGATCGCCAGGAACTCCGCCGTCTCTTCGGCCGAGGACACCGTCTGGACCAGGACGGTCGCGTGCACGCCGGCCGCCTTCGTCACCGCGCGCAGGTCGTCCACGGTGTACGGACGGCGGATCGGGTCGAGCGCCGCCCCCGCCATCCAGGGGTAATCGCGGCGCGCCGGGTCCCAGAGGTGGTGGTGCGCGTCGATCATGAGACTCCTTCGGCGATGACGGCGTCGGCGCGCAGCAGGCCCGCGTCGACCAGTTCGGTCCACAGCTCCGGCGGCACGACCGCCCGGGCCCGCCGCGCGTTGACGCTGACCTGGGCGGGATCGTGCGCGCCGACGACGACCGACGCCACCGCGGGGTGCGCCATCGGCAGCGCCAGCGCCGCTTCGGGCAGCTCGACGCCGTGCCGCGCGCAGATCGCCGCGATCCGCCCGGCGCGCTCGACCAGCTCGGGCGGCGCCTCGGCGTAGTCGTAGACGCGGCCGGGCTCGGCCGTCGCCAGGATGCCGCCGTTGAACGCGCCGCCGGCGACCACGCGGACCCCGCGGTCGAGGCAGAGCGGCAGCAGCTCGTCGAGGGCGGGCTGGTCCAGCAGCGTGTAGCGGCCGGCCACGAGCAGGACGTCGAGGTCGGTGCGGCGGACGAACTCGGCGAGCATCGGCGCCTGGTTCATGCCGGCGCCGAACGCCCCGATCACGCCCTGCTCCCGCAGCTCGCGCAACGCCGGGAAGGCCCCGCGCAGGGCTTCCTCGAAGTGGTCGTCGGGGTCGTGGACGTAGACGATGTCGACGCGGTCGAGCCCGAGCCGCGTCAAGCTGTCCTCGAAGGACCGCAGGACGCCGTCGCGGCTGAAGTCCCACCGGCGCCGGTACGCGGCCGGGACGGCGAAGCCCTGGTCGTCCTGCCGCCCGGCGCCGTCCGGATCGGGTTCGAGCACGCGGCCGACCTTCGTGGACAGCACGTACTCGTCGCGGGGGTACGCGCGCAGGGCCGCGCCGAGGCGGGTCTCCGAGAGGCCGAGGCCGTAGTGCGGCGCGGTGTCGAAGTACCGGATGCCCTCGTCCCAGGCGCGGTGCACGGTCGCGGCCGCCGTCTCGTCGGTGATCGCGTGGTAGAGGTTGCCCAGCTGCGCGCAGCCGAGACCCAGCGGGGACAGGTTCACCGCGTCACTCCTTCGCCGGCAGTTCCCAGACCAGCCCGATGCCGGTGTCACCGCCGGAGTAGTCGTCTTCGACGGCCAGCAGCTCGGCCATCCTCGCCTGCCAGGGGACGTTCGCGGGATGGTCCCGCAACGCCGCCCGCATCGCCGCGTAGTCGTCGACTTCGACGACGTGGAAGAGGTCGAGACCGTTACGCCAGATCCGCCAGGTCCGGACGCCCGCTTCGCGCAGCGCGGTGTCCAGCTCGGGCGGGATGACGGCGTGGACGGACTCGTACTCGGCCTCCTTGCCGGGCTTGAGCCGGGTATGCAGAGCCACTCTTTGAGGTGCGGGCTGGTGGGTCATCACCCCTCCTTCGCCGGGACATGGCACGCTGGTGTCGAACACCGAAACATCCGAGGTCTGGTGCAGGGAGGACGGACACGATGCCCGTCACCGATGTCGCGATCGACAAGATCAAGGACATGATCATCTCCGGCGAGCTGGCGCCGGGCGACCGGCTGCCGAAGGAGGCCGAGCTGGCACAGCGGCTCGGGCTCTCGCGCAGCTCCCTTCGGGAGGCCGTCAAGGCGTTGTGCCTGATCAGGGTGCTCGACGTCCGCCAAGGCGACGGCACGTACGTCACCAGCCTCGAGCCGAACCTGCTGCTCGACGCGATGACGTTCGTGGTCGACTTCCACCGCGACGACACCGTGCTCGACTTCCTCGCCGTGCGGCGGATCCTCGAGCCGGCCGCGACCGCGCTGGCCGCGCTGCACATGAGCGACGACGACATCACCGAGCTGGGCCAGCTGCTCGGCGAGCTGGAGGACTCGCCGACCGTCGAGGCGCTGGTCGCCAACGACCTCCAGTTCCACCGCAAGATCGCCGACGGCTCCGGCAACCCCGTGCTCTGCTCGCTGCTCGACAGCCTGTCGGGGCCGACCGCCCGTGCCCGCATCTGGCGCGGCCTCACCCAGGAGGGCGCGGTCGCGAAGACGCGGGAGCAGCACTCGGCGATCTACGAGGCCATCGCGGCGCGCGAGCCGGAAGTGGCGCGCTCGTGGGCGACCGTGCACGTCGCGGGCGTGGAGCAGTGGCTGCGCAACGCGCTGGGCACCGCGGACGACCCGACCGTGCCCGATTCGGACGACGGGCCGGCCGCGGAAGCCTCCTGACAGTGATCCGACGATCACGGAGTGACCATCAGGTCTGGGGCTTTCCGCCCGCGTACCGGGCGATGATCAGCGCGACCAGGATGATGGCGCCGTAGATCGCGCCCTGCCACTCCGCGCGGACGTGCGCGTAGTTGAGCAGGCTCGACACCGACGACAGCAGCAGCACGCCGGTCAGCGCGCCGACGAGCGTGCCCTTGCCGCCGTCGAGGGAGACACCGCCGATCACCGCCGCCGCGAACACCTGCAGGATCAGCCCGGAGCCCTGGTTCGCGCCCAGCGCGCCGACGTAACCGGTGTACGCGAGCCCGCCGACCGCCGCGAGGATCCCGGCGATGACGAACACCGCCCACGCGATCCGGTCGACGCGGACGCCTGCCGCCCGCGCGGCTTCGCGGTTGCCGCCGATCGCGTACAGCGCGCGGCCGACGCGGTGGTAGCGCAGCACCCAGCCGGCGATCGCGAACAGCGCCGCGGCCAGCCAGACCGACATCGGCAGGCCGGCGAACGTCGTCGTGGCGAGGTTGGTGAACGAGTCGGGCAGGTTGAACAGCGTCTTGCCCTGCGTCGACCCGACCTGCACGCCGCGCAGCACGGTCAGCATCGCCAGGGTGACGATGAAGGCGTTCAGCTTCAGCTTCACGATCAGGAAGCCGTTGACGAACCCGACCAGCGCCCCGCACAGCGGGATGATCAGCAGGCCGATCGCCGCGGGCAGTTCGACGCCGAAGCCCGCCGACGCCGCCGGGATCACGACCATCGCGCCGAGTGCCGGCGCCAGGCCCATCGTCGACTCCAGCGACAGGTCGAACTTCCCGGTGATCAGCACCAGCGACTCGCCCAGTACGACCAGCGACAGCGCCGCCGACGCGGTCAGGATGCTGACGATGTTGCTCCAGCCGACGAAGGTCTCGTCGACCAGCCCGCCGATGACGAACACCACGACGAGCGCGGGCAGCAGTGCCAGTTCGCGCAGCCAGAGGGCCTTCCGGCGCCGTGGTGGCGCGGGCAGCTCCGTTTGCGGAGAGGTCATCACGTCGGTCACGACAGCTCGACTCCTTCGATGTCGGCCACGAGGTCGCCGTCGGACCACCCGGCCTGGTGCTCGGCGACCACGGCCCCGGCGCGCAGCACCAGGACCCGGTCGCTCAGGCGCAGGTCGTCCAGCTCGTCGCTGACGATCAGCACCGCCTTGCCTTCGGCGCGCACCCGGTCGACGACCGCGAGCAGCGCCTCCTTCGACTTCACGTCCACCCCGGCGGTCGGGTTGATCAGCACGACCACCCGCGGATCGCTCAGCAACGCCCGCGCCAGGACGACTTTCTGCTGGTTGCCGCCGGAGAGGTCCGACACCGGCTGTTCGGCGCCCGCGGCCACGATGTCGTAGTCCTTCAGCGCCTGGGACGCCTTCGCGTGCCGCGTGGCCGGGGACGCGATCCCGCCGCGGCCCAGCTTGTCCAGGATGGACAGCGTGGCGTTGTCGGCGATCGTGTGCTCCAGCACCAGGCCTTCGTGGTGCCGGTCGCGCGGGACGCAGCCGATCCCCGCGCGCAGCGCCGCCGGGATGTCGCCGGGCCGCAGCGGCGAGCCGTCGACGCGGATCGTGCCCGCCGACGGCGTCCGCAGGCCGTAGACCGTTTCGGCGACCTGGTGCTTGCCGCTGGCGTTGCTGCCAGCGAACCCGACCACCTCGCCGCGGCGGAGCCGGAACGAAACGTCCCGGAAGCCGTCCCCGGACAGGCCGTCGACCGTGAGGATCTCCGCGGCGTCCGCTTCGAGGGACTCGCGCGAAGCGGCGTCCCGCACGGACAGGCCGCCGGGTTCGCCGGTCATCGCGTCGACCAGTTCCGCGCGCCCTACTTCCGCCACCGGCGCGGTGAGCACGTGCTTCGCGTCGCGCAGCACCGTCACGGCCTGGCAGACCTCGTACACCTCGTGCAGGTGGTGCGAGATGAACAGGAACGTCACCCCGCCCGCCTGCATCTGGCGCATCCGGTCGAAGAGCCGCTCGATGGCCTGGCTGTCCAGCTGCGCGGTCGGCTCGTCGAGGACGATGAACCGGGCGCCGTAGGACAGCGCGCGGGCGATCTCGACGAACTGCCGGTCCTCGACCGACAGCTCACCGGCCGGCGTGTCGACGTCGACGTGCACGTCCCACGAGTCGAGCAGCTCGCGCGCCTTGCGCCGCAACGACTTCCAGCCGATCGAGAACCCGCCGCCGGCCTGCCGGTTGAGGAACAGGTTCTCGGCGACGGTGAGCTGCGGGATAACCATCGCGTGCTGGTACACGCAGGCGACGCGCGCCTTCCAGTCGTCCTGTTTGGACAGTGGCGGGGCCGGCTCGCCGCCGAACTCGACGTGCCCGGTGTCCGTGGCGGACAGGCCGGTGAGGATGGAGACGAGCGTCGACTTGCCTGCCCCGTTGCGCCCGACGAGCGCGTGCGACTCGCCGGGGTGCACGGTGAGGCTGACGTCGTGCAGCGCCACGGTCGGGCCGTAGCGCTTTCCGACACCTACGGCGCTGACCACCGGGACGGCGGGTTCGCCGGCGGGCAGCGCGGTCACAGGTTGTTCCCCCAGAGGGCCTTGTCGTCCACGTTGTCCTTGGTGATGACCGGCGCGGGCAGCTGGTCTTCGAGGATGCCGGGGCTGATCTCGACGATGGTGCTGTCGTGGTCGGTCGGGCCCGGCTTGAACGTCTCGCCCGCCATGGCCTTCTTCAGCCAGTACAGGCCGTACTTCGCGTACGCGTCGGCCGGCTGGGACACGGTGGCGTCCAGCTCGCCGGCGCGGATCGCGGCCAGTTCCTGCGGGATGCCGTCGTTGGAGACGAGCACGATGTGCTTCGGGTCGCCGACCGGGAAGAACAGGTTCTTGCGCTTGAGCGCCTGCTCGGTCGGGGCCAGGTAGACGCCGCCGGCCTGCATGTAGACGCCCTTGATGTCCGGGTTCGCGGTCAGCATGCTGTCCAGCCCGGCGGAGGCCTTGTCGGCCTTCCACTCGGCCGGGATCTCCAGCACCTGGATGCCCGGGTACTTCGCCTTCATGCAGTCGCGGAAGGCTTCCGAGCGGTCGCGGCCGTTGACCGACGCGAGGTCGCCCATGATCTGCACGACCTTGCCGGACTTGACCTTCTCCCCGATCGCTTCGCACGCCTTGGTGCCGTAGGCCTTGTTGTCGGCCCGCACGACCATGGCGACCTTGCCGCTCTCGGGCGCGACGTCGACCGCGACCACCGGCACACCCTTGTTCTCGGCCTGCTTCAACCCGGCGACGATGGCCGCCGAGTCCAGCGGCGTCACGACCAGGCCCTTCACGCCCTGGTTGAGGAAGGTGCCGATGTCGGTGATCAGCTTGGCCGGGTCGCTGTCGGCGTTGACCGTCGGGAGGACGTCGACGCCCTCTTCCTTGGCCATCTTGGGCACGTAGTTGTTGTAGGCCTGCCAGAACGGCGAGGTCAGCAGGGGCAGCGTGGCCCCGACCTTCCCGCCGGCGCCACCGCCCGCCGCGGGCGCCGCCGCGTTGTCCTTCGTGGACCCACAGGCGGCCAGTACCAGGCCGCAGGCGGCGACCGCGGCCACCTTGATCACCTTCGTGCGCACAGCATCCTCCTTGATGACGGCGGAAAGTCTTTACTGGGGTGGCACTGGGCCGCGAGGACGCAGGCCGTACATGCCGCCGTCGACCGCCAGCGCCGTGCCGGTGGTCGAAGCGGAAAGGGGACTCGCGAGGTAGACGACGGCGTTCGCGACCTCCTCGGCGGTGACCAGCCGGCCCATCGGCTGGCGCGCCGCGAGGGCCGCGCGTTCGGCCGCCGGGTCGGCGGCGGCGTCGAGCAGCCTGCCGACCCACGGGGTGTCCGCCGTGCCCGGGCACACGCAGTTGACGCGGACGCGGTCGGGCAGGTGGTCGGTCGCCATGGCCAGGGTCAGCGAGAGCACCGCGCCCTTGCTGGCCGAGTACAGCGCGCGGTTGGGCAGGCCGGCCCAGGCCGCGATGGAGCAGGTGTTGACGATCGCCGCGGACGGCGAGTTCTTGAGGTGCGGCAGCGCGGCGCGGGCGAGCCGGACCATGCCGACGACGTTGACGTCGAACACGCGGTGCCATTCGTCGTCGTCGTTGGCCGTGACGTCGCCCTGCGCGCCGATACCCGCGTTGTTGACCAGGATGTCGAGGCGCCCGAAGCGTTCCACGACGGCGTCGATCGCGCTGCGCACTTCGTCGTCCGAGGAGACGTCGCAGCGGAAGCCGTCGTCGTCCGGCTTCAGGTCCAGCACCGCCACCCGCGCGCCGCGCTCGGCCAGCAGGGTCGCCACCGCCTTGCCGATGCCCGAGGCGCCTCCGGTGACGGCGGCCACCAGGCCCTCGAATTCACTCACTTGCGGTCTCCGTCCACTCGGGACCGTCCGGGAAGCGGAACCGGCGCAGCGTGGCGTCGTGCATGCGCGCGGAGAACCCGGGTACGGTCGGGGCGAGGTACCGGCCGCGCTCGACGACGGCCGGGTCGGTGAAGTGCTCGTGCAGGTGGTCGACCCACTCGATGGAGCGGTCCGCGTCGGTGCCCGACACCGCCACGAAGTCGAACATCGACAGGTGCCGGACCAGCTCGCACAGCCCGACGCCGCCGGCGTGCGGGCACACCGGGACACCGAACTTCGCGGCCAGCAGCAGGATCGCGAGGTTCTCGTTGAACCCGCCGACGCGGGCGGCGTCCAGCTGCAGCACCGAAATCGCGTCGGCCTGCAGCAGCTGCTTGAAGACGACGCGGTTCTGGACGTGCTCGCCGGTGGCGATCTTGATCGGCGCAAGCGCTTTCGCGATGGCCGCGTGGCCGAGGACGTCGTCGGGGGACGTCGGCTCCTCGATCCAGTACGGGTCGTACGGCGCCAGCGCGGTCATCCAGGTGACCGCGGCGGAGACGTCCCAGCGCTGGTTGGCGTCGACGGCGATCCGGATGCCGTCGCCGACCGTCTCGCGCGCGAGCTTCATGCGCCGGACGTCGTCCTCGAGGTTGCCGCCGACCTTGAGCTTGATCATCTCGAAGCCGTCCGCGACGGCCTGTTCGGCGAGCCGCACGAGCTTCGCGTCGGCGTACCCGAGCCAGCCGGGGGACGTGCTGTAGGCGCGGTAGCCGTGCGCTTCGAGCTGCTTGACGCGCTCGGCCCGGCCGGGTTCCGCGCGCCGCAGGATCTCCAGGGCTTCGGCCTCGGTGAGCGCGTCGGACAGGTACCGGAAGTCGACCAGGGAGACGAGATCCTCCGGGGTCATCCGCGCCGCGAACTGCCAGACCGGGAGGTTCGCGCGGCGGGCGGCGAGGTCCCACGCGGCGTTGACGATCGCGCCGACGGCCATGTGCGCGACGCCCTTTTCCGGGCCCAGCCAGCGGAACTGCGAGTCGCCGACGAGCGTGCGGGACAGGTCGCCGAGCGCGGCCGCGTCCTCCGGGACGTCCCGCCCGACGACGTGCGGGGCGAGCGCGCGGATCGCGGCGGCCTGGACGTCGTTGCCGCGGCCGATGGTGAACGCGAGGCCGTAGCCGTCCGGGCCGCCGTCGGCGTGCAGCACGACGTAGGCGGCGGAGTAGTCCGGGTCGGGGTTCATCGCGTCCGAGCCGTCGAGCTCCTTCGACGTCGGGAACCGGACGTCGAGGACCTCCATGCCGATGATCTTCGCCATGGTCAGGCCTGCCTCGCGGTCTGGCGCTGGCGGCCGAGGCCGTCGATCTCCAGCTCGATCACGTCGCCGTCGCGCAGGTACGGCTTCGGGTCGGGCTGCCCGAGCGCGACGCCTTCGGGGGTGCCGGTGTTGATCAGGTCGCCGGGGCGCAGCACCATCACCTGGCTCAGGTGGTGCACGATCTCGGCGACGCTGAAGATCATGTCCTTGGTGGACGAGTCCTGCTTCTTCTCGCCGTTGATCCACAGCCGCAGGCCGAGGTCCTGCGGGTCCGGCACCTCGCTCGCCGGGACCAGGGCCGGGCCGAGCGGGTTGAAGTTCTCGCACGACTTGCCCTTGTCCCACTGGGCGGTGCGGAACTGCAGCGCGCGCTCGGAGACGTCGTTCGAGACGACGTAACCGGCGACGTAGTCCAGGGCTTCCTCGACGCTGTCGAGGTAGCGGGCGGTCTTGCCGATGACGACGCCGAGCTCGACCTCCCAGTCGGTGCTCGCGGAGCCGCGCGGGATGAGGACGTCGTCGGCGGGGCCGACCACGACGTCCGGCGCCTTCATGAAGACAACGGGCTCGGTCGGCGGCGTCGCGCCGGTTTCCTCGGCGTGGCGGCGGTAGTTCATGCCGATGCAGACGACCTTGCCGGGCTGGGCGATCGGCGAGCCGACCCGAAGGTCCTCGACGTCGGCTTCCGGCAGCTCCCCGGCGGCGAGCGCGGCGGCCGCGCGCGCGATGCCGTCCGCGGCGAGGAAGCCGCCGTCGACGTCGGCGGTCAGCCCGCTCAGGTCGTAGGTGGTGCCGTCGCCGGCCCGCACGAACGGACGCTCACTTCCCGGCTCTCCGAGGCGCACTAGCTGCACGGATATTCCCTTCACCCACACCGACCAGACATCCGATGTATATCGCAGTCACGAGCCTGGATCCAGACCCAGCGGCGGATCGGCCGGAAATTGGTCGGATCGGTATCGGTTCACGCTCTTTTGAGCACAGGGTGTCACCGATCACAGCCGGAATAGCCCCGCCGCCGGGGTCGCTGGTCGGAGTCAGGACC
Organism: Amycolatopsis sp. SID8362; assembly: GCF_010550475.1. Classification (NCBI taxonomy): domain Bacteria; kingdom Bacillati; phylum Actinomycetota; class Actinomycetes; order Pseudonocardiales; family Pseudonocardiaceae; genus Amycolatopsis; species Amycolatopsis sp. SID8362. The sequence goes on along the minus strand of NZ_JAAGNB010000906.1, from coordinate 4,145 downwards.
CGGAGGAGGGCCGATGACCACCACGGCGGAACGTACCGCGACCAGCGGACGCGCGCAGCGGCTGAAGTTCGTCCTCATCCTGGGTGGCCTCTCGGCGTTCGGGCCGCTGTCGATCGACATGTACCTGCCCGCGCTCCCCCGGATGGCCGAGGACCTGCGCGCGGCGGACAGCACGGTCCAGCTGACGCTGAGCGCGTTCATCGTCGGGCTGGCGCTGGGCCAGCTGGTGCTCGGCCCGCTGTCGGACGCGCTCGGCCGCCGCCGCCCGCTGCTCGCCGGACTGGTGCTCTACGTCGTGGGCTCGATCCTGTGCGCGGTGAGCCCGGACGCGTGGCTGCTGGTCGGCGCCCGGTTCGTCCAGTCGCTGGGCGCGGCCGCGGGCATCGTGATCGCGCGCGCCACGGTCCGCGACCTGTACTCCGGCACCGCGATGACGAAGTTCTTCTCGACGCTGATGCTGGTCAGCGGCCTGGCCCCGATCCTGGCCCCGCTGCTCGGCGGCCAGCTGCTGAACTGGACGTCGTGGCGCGGGGTGTTCGTCGTGCTGACGGCGTTCGGCGCGCTGCTGCTGGCGGTGGTGGTGTTCTTCCTGCCGGAGCCGTCCCCGGTCCGCGTCCCGGCCCGGCTCGGCCAGGTGATGCGGACGTACGGGTGGCTGGTGGCCGACCGGTCGTTCGCGGGGTACGCGCTGGCGTCGGGGCTGCTGTTCGCGTCGATGTTCGCTTACATCTCGGGCTCGTCGTTCGCGCTGCAGGGCGTGTACGGGCTGAGCCCGCAGGCGTACAGCGTGGTGTTCGGCGTGAACGGCGTGGGGATCGTGCTGGCCGGCCAGCTCAACGGCCGCCTCGTCGGGCGGGTTTCCGAGCGGGTGCTGCTGGCGTGGGGCCTCACGCTGGGCGTGCTCGGCGGCGCTTTTGTGCTGGCGTCGGCGGTGTTCCGGGCTCCGCTGGCGTTGCTGCTGGTGTCGTTGTTCCTGCTGGTGTCGAGCATCGGGCTGGTGATGCCGAACGCGAGTTCGCTCGCGCTGGCTTCCCACGCCCGGTCGGCCGGGTCGGCGTCGGCGTTGCTGGGGGTGCTGCAGTTCGTGGTGGGAGCCGCGGCGACGCCGTTGGTGGGCTTGGGCGGGCCGGGAACGGCGGTGCCGATGGCCGCGACGATGGCGGGGTTCGCGGCCTTGGCCTTGGTGGCGTTCGTTTCGTTGACGCGGGGGCGTCAGCCGGTCGGCTTGGTCGCGTAGCCGGGGAGGCCGCACCAGTCCTCGCGGTTGAACGCCTCGGGGTGGTCGAGGATCTCGCGGACCCGGCGGGCCCAGGTTTCAAGCCAGGCGTCACCGGACTGCGCGGCGACCTCGGCCGTCTCGCGGAAGTCTTCCTTGGCCTGGGCGTGGCCGACCATGCAGTAGAGGCTGGACAGCAGGGTTTCGCGGGCGCGCAGCGGACAGGCCTGATCGGGGATGACCTCGAGCAGGACGGGCAGGTTCTCGGGCCAGGCGATGAGGATGTCCCAGTCCTGCTCCGGCTCGTCGTCGCCGCTGTACGCCCAGGCCCGGATTTCCGCGCCGGTCGGGAGGCGCCCTTCTTCGGTCATGCCCCGATCTTGGCAGAGTGCTCAGGTCAGCGAAGCGAGATCCGCGGTCTTGAGCTGCTCCGCCGTCACCTTGGCCCGGCCGTCCACCAACGCGCCCAGCGCGTCGCCGTCGTCCCACATGTTCACGTTCATCGCCGCCGCCACTTCGCCGTCGCGGAGCCAGAACGCCGTGAACTCCCGGGACGCCAAGTCGCCGCGCACCACCAGTTCGTCCGAAACCGGGTCCGCCAGACCGCGGTACTCGCACCCCAAGTCGTACTGGTCCGTGAAGAAGTACGGCGACGCCAGGAAAGGTTCGTTCTCCCCCAGCAGGTTCTGCGCGACGTGCGCGCCCTGGTCCTTGGCGTTCGCCCAGTGCTCCACGCGGATCCGGCGGCCGTGGCGCGGGTGGAAGTGGGCCGCGATGTCGCCCACCGCGTACACGTCTGGGGCCGCTGTGCGCAGGCCCGCGTCGACGCACACGCCGCCGTCGTCGGACAGTTCCAGGCCCGCCGCGTGGGCCAGCTCCACCCGGGGTGCCGCGCCGACCGCGATCAGGACCACGTCCGCCGGCAGCTCTTCGCCGTTGCCGAGGCGGACGCCGCGGACGCCGTCGGGGCCGCCCGTGATCTCCGCCACCTGTTCGCCCAGGCGGTAGTTGACGCCGTTCGCGACGTGCAGGTCGCGGAAGACGCCGCCGATCGTCTCGCCGATGACGTTGGCCAAGGGCACCGGGACCGGGTCGACCACCGTCACGTCCGCGTTGTGCGTGCGGGCCGCCGCGGCGGCCTCCGAGCCGATCCAGCCGGCGCCGACGATCACCACCCGCTCCGCCTCCGCGAACGCCGAGCGCAGCTTCAGCGAATCGTCCAGGGTGCGCAGGGTGTACAGCCCGGGCAGGTCGCCGCCCGGGACCGGGAGCGAGCGCGGCCGCGAGCCGGTCGCCAGTACCAGGCGGTCGTAGCGGTGCTCGCCGCCCGCGTCGTCGAGGACCAGGCGGGCGCCCAGCTCGACGCGGGTCGCCGTGACGCCGGGCGTGAAGCGGACGTCCTTTTCCGCGTAGAACTTCTCTTCGTGCACCCAGTCGGGCTCGTCGGTGTTGCCCAGCAGGATGCCCTTCGACAGCGGCGGCAGCTCGTACGGGCGGTGCGGATCCGAGCCCATCAGCAGGACTTCGCCGGTGTAACCCCGCTCCCGCAACGCGGCCGCGGCGGACGCCCCGCCCAGTCCCGCACCGACGATGACGATCTTCCGCGGCTCCGACATCAGCGACCTCCCACGACGACGAGACGGTGCGGACGGTACTCCGGAACCGCCCGCGCCACGACCGGGGGATACGCCGGAAATCCGCGAAGCGCAAGACAAAACCCGCGAGTAGGCAGATCGGGTGAACCGGCGTCATAGCACCGCCACGGCCCCCTCCCACCCTCGCACGAAGCACGTTCGACGAAGGAATCGGAGGGCGGCGACCATGAGTCGGGGCGAATGGTCGATCGGCTGTCGCGATCTGGCCGGCAGGCGCAGGGACGTGACGGTGTTCGTCAGCAACGACAAGGTGGTGCTGGTCGCTCCGCCCGGCGAGGCGGCGGTGCTCGGACCGCTCGACGTCGGACGGCTGCGGGCCGCGCTGCGGGACGCCGTCGTCGCGACGGCGGACGAGACGGCCCAAACCTGACAACTACCGTTCCTACTTTCCAGTAGGTTAGAGTCGGTCCCGACGGAAGGGACCGGCCATGACGACCTACTTCGTGACGGGTGCGACGGGTTTCATCGGGAAACGCCTGGTCGCGCGGTTGCTCCGGCGGCCGGAGACGTCCGCCGTGTACGCGCTGGTGCGGGAGACCTCCCGCGAGCGGCTGGCCGCGCTGAGCCAGGGCTGGGCGGGCGCGGAGAAGCTTCGGCCCGTGGTCGGCGACCTCGCCGAACCCCGGCTCGGCGTCGACCCCGCGGGGTTCGAGCACCTCGACCACGTCGTCCACCTGGGCGCGGTCTACGACCTCACCGCCGGCGAAGAGGCCAACCGGCGCGCCAACGTCGAGGGCACCCGGCACCTGCTCGCGTTCGCCGCCGCGGCGGGGGCGGGGCTGGTGCACCACGTGTCGTCGATCGCCGTCGCGGGCGACCAGGCCGGGCGGTTCACCGAGGCCGACTTCGACCTCGGGCAGCGCTTCTCCTCGCCGTACCACGCGACGAAGTTCCAGGCCGAGAAGCTCGTCCGCGAACAGGCCCTGCCCTTCCGCGTCTACCGGCCGTCCGCGGTCGTCGGCGACTCGCGCACCGGCGAGATGGACAAGGTCGACGGGCCCTACTTCTTCCTGCCCGCGATCTCGCGGCTGGCCGCGCTGCCCCGGCGGCTCCCGCTGGCCGCCCCCGACCTCGGCGCGACGAACCTGGTGCCGGTCGACTACGTCGTCGACGCGATGGACTTCCTGATGCACCGCGACGCGCCGTCCGGGTCGACCTACCACCTCGCCGCCGCGCGGCCGCAGTCGCTCAACTCCGTCTACAACGCCTTCGCGCGCGCCGCCGGCGGGCCGGTGGTCCGGGCCGCGCTGCCCGCCCGGCCCTCGGGCGTGGTC
>NZ_JAAGNB010000861.1:0-28863 GCF_010550475.1 Amycolatopsis sp. SID8362 | reverse complement strand
CGCGGCTGCCGTACGCGTAGCCGAGCCCGCCCAGCACCGCCGGGTCGCGCAGGTCGATCCGCGCGCGGACCTGGTCGCGCGCGGTCAGCAGCGGCCGCCAGCCGGTGCCGGTGTCGGCGAGCACCGTCACGGCGTTTTCGTTGATCACCACGGCGAAGCCGAACGCTCCCGGCAGGGCCGCCGCCGCGGTCTTGACGACGGCGGTACCGCTCGCGGTGGTGATCTCGATGCCGGCCTGCCCGGCCGCGGGGTCGTAGGTACCGAGCACCGAGACGCCGTTGCCGGCCAGCCCGGCGACCACGGGCGCGCCCGCGTCGAGCACGTCGACGGTCACCGTCCCGTAGGGCGCTTTCGGCCGGACGCCGGTCTTGACGAGGGCGCCGGGCCGGGCCGCGGTGTCGACCTGGACGAACTTCGGGGCGATCAGGGCGAAGGGCCGGAACTGTTCCGTGACGGAGAACTTCAGGGAGAGCGGGTCGGTGCCGGCGGCTTCGGCGGTCCCGCCGAGCAGGCTCGCGGTCACCCCCGTCACTCCCAGCGCGGTGAGGGCACGCAGCACGTCGCGTCGATCGAAGTCGGTCACCTTTGACCTCCGGGTGGGGACGGATCGGGCACCCAGTTTGCGACGTGGCATGCCACGTTGCAACCGATGTGGGTGGACCCCCGGAACGGCTGGGCCGGCTGGCACTGGAGATGGTCGTGTCGACCAGCGACGGCGGGTCGCGTACACAGCTGGTAAAAGCTCGTGCGCGGCTCGCATGCTGGAGTACGGGTTCAATCAACGCGACGTCGTTTCCGTTCCGCGCTGCGCCCGGTGCCACACGGGGCACCGGATCGAGCGGTTCGCCATGGGGCTTGCCGTCGTCGCGGTGATCGCGTACGCGGCCAGTGGCCTGCTCGACATCCTGCTCGGGATCACCGCAGCGGCCTCGAAGGGTGTTGCGGCTGTCTGGGCGGTGGTGGCGTGCCTGCCCACGGTCGCATGGATCGCGATCCGGCAAGCCTCGTTGCCCCTCGAAAAGCTCGCCCCTCGGCGCCTACGCTACGCCCGGTGCCATCCCGATGTGGTGCGGCGCAGGGCAGACGGCTGGCGGTTCCGGCCCGGTCCGTTTCCCTGCTGGGGTTTCCCGGCGGGGAGTGTTCCTTCGCCGCCGTCCACTCGGTATCGACGGGTCATCGGCACGGTCCTGGCGGTGCTCGGGATCGGCTGCTTCATCACGACGATCGTCCTGTACGTCCAGGGCGTCAAGGAGCTGGCCGGCGGGTTCCTCCTGGCGGCCGCGGGCTCGTTCTTCCTCTCGTCGAAGGTCAAACCCGAGGCCTGATCGGGCCCGCGGTCACTGCCACACCAGGTAGGACAGTTCGATGGAAGCCGCGTCGGGGTCGACCCTGCCGATCTTGAGGGCGGCGATGCCGTTGTTCCAGGTCCGCGCGCAGACCCAGCGGCCGATCAGGTCGGGTGTCGCCTTGATGGATTGGTCCCGCCGGGAGCGCAACGCCGTGGAGCAGCTCTGTTTCGAGACGTCGCCGTCGATCTCGGCGAAGGCCGATGTTTCCGATGCGCTGAACAGCTCCATGCTGCTCGGGTCACGGAAATTGCGAGCGAAGAAATCCGCGGGTTCGGGTGGAATGGAATTGGCGGCGTACCCCTTCGCGAGGTTGATCCAGTCGTTGTTCTTCGCGGACATATCGCCTTGGGCGACCACCGCACTGGAGTCGGCCACCTGCGGTTTCGGCGGCGTGGTTCGGCCGGTCGCGTCGAATCCGCCGGACAGCGCGACCACGCCGGTCACGGCCGCGGCCACGACGGCGAGCGCGGCGGCGGCGATGACTCCCCGCCGTCGTCTTGACGCGGCGGAAGCGTGCATCGGGGCCGCCGCCGGGGTGTGCCGGGCGAGGAGTTCGAACGCGAACGCCGCGGCGTGCCGGGCGGCGATCGGCTGCCAGTACTCGTCGGCCGCCTCGGTCTTCCCGGACAGCAGATCGCTGATCCCCCGGACGACCAAGGCCTCGACCTGGTGGTTGAGGTAAGCACCGTGCAGGAAGCCGTGACCTTCCATTTCGACCGCAGCCGCGTCCCCGCAGTGCTGGTCCAGCAGTCGTGCGGTGGCCGACCGCTGGTCGGCGACAACCTTGCCTCCCGCGGCGATCGGCTTGACCACGGCCTTCGGGACGTCCGGCACCGCGGGGCCGGGAATTCGACACTGCCAGAGCCGATCCCGCGCCACCTGCCTGGCCCGGTTGAGCAGCCGGCTCGACGGAGCGGCTGTCTTGATGCGGGGCAGGTAGCCGGCCGCTGTGTCCTTTCCGGACTCGTAGTCGTAGACGTGATCGGCGATCACGACGTCCCCCAGCGCGACGTCCTTGCGCCCGCCGGCCACCCCGACGAAGAGCACGCACCGCGGGTGGAACACCGAGATGGCGCGTTCCAGTTCGATCGCCGCCGGCGTGTTTCCCGCCCCGGTCTGGGTGAGCGCGACGGTCCAGTGGCCGTGCGGTGCCGGGAAAGTGCCGATCTCGTAGAGGGTGCCGCGCACCTCGCGTTCGTCCAGCGGACCGGATACGTGCGCACGGACGGCGTGGTATTCAGTTTCGAGTGCGGTGCAGATCACCACGGTGCCCAGGGGAGGGTCCGGTTTCGCGGTCACGGAACCATCTTTTCATCGGGCTCGCCGGAGGAGCTTGAGTTGGCCCGGAGCGTACTGGGAGAGATTGGCGATAACCAGAGCCGCGACCTTCCGCGCTGCTCCGCGGGCGTCTTTGTGCCAGCGACCGGCGGGGTTCATGCCAGCGTAGATGAGGGTACCCGGCCTACGACTGCCCTGCGGCGACCTCGTAGACGATCCCCAGCCCGTGCTCGCCGTCCCACTGCCGGCCGATCTCGACGAAGCCGTATTGCGACGCCAGCTGGTAGGAAGCCAGGTTGTCGGGGCTGATGGTGACCCGGACGCTGCGCACTCGCGGCTCGTCGGCGGCTCGGCGCAGCAGGGTTTCCAGCGCCGCGCGGGCGTACCCGCGGCGCCGGTGCACCGGTTCGACGGCGTAGCCGATCTCGACCGTCCCCGACGGGTCGGGAGGCCCGTGGTAGCCGGCCCGGCCCACGGCCAGCTGCCGCTGTTCGTCCCAGATGACGCCGGTGACCCAGGTCGCGGTGGCCGGGTCTTTCTCCACTTGGCTGCTGCGCTCCTGCCACACTCCGCGCCAATCCGGGCCGGCGAAGTAGGCGGAGACGGGGACCGGGCTGATCGCGTTCGCCGCCGCCAGGTCGCCCCGTGCGAGAGCGCGGAATACCGGACCGGTCAGGTGCACGATCCGCACGTCCGGCCTCGGGTGATCGGTCATGAGGCAACTCTCGCAGACTGACCGGGCGGACGTCGTACGTTCCCGGCGTCCGCGATTCGGCAGAAGCGGACGTCTGCGTGCCGGAAAACGAGTGGGCGCCGAGGGCGCGGTCTGCCACCATGAGCCCGTGGACGTCGAATGGCCGGGAACCTTGACGGTCTCCGGAAAATGTGAGCTGTAGTCGGCGTTAAGCGGGGTTAGGGTGGTGCGGTGCGGACGAGGCTGCGGACGCTCCGCATCGGGGAGCGGGCCTACACCTGGCGGGCCACGATCGGTCAGGTCGCCGGCGACGGCATCGACTTCCATCGCTGTGTCCGGGTGCGCGTCTGGGGAGCCGGGAAGACCGGCTGCGCCCTGGAGGCCGACCTGCTCTCGAAAGCAACGAGCGTGGGCTGGACCCCGGCCGCGACGGACGGCTCCTACCCAGAGCCTGCCGACGTTCGAAGCCTCGTCGAGCACGCGCTCGCTCTCGGCTGGAACCCCAGCGCGCTCGGCGGCACCTTCCGGCTCACCGAAGAGCATGGGCTGGAGCTGCCGGGCTTTCTGCTCACCGATCGTCTGCGCGACCCGGACGCGCCGGACCCGACCGGGCGGGTGATCCGGGCGACCCGAAACCAAGGGGTGCCCGAATGGCTCTGACCGACTTCGATACAGGCTTTGGTTCTGGTTGGGGTTCTGCTGCTGGTCGCGAGCCGGGCGATCCAGTTGCCGGCGGTGTCGAACAGCACCGAGTAGCCGGCCTCGGTGGCCCTGAGCCCGCACGGAGTCTTGACCGCGCGTGCGCGGATGATCGCCTGCTCCGTCACCCGCGCGGCCGGTCGCCGGTTGCCGATTTCCGGTCGATGTCCGCGTAGAAGGAGCGGAGGGCGGCCCCGAGCCGGTCGGGGGCTTCCATCGCCACGTAGTGGCCGATCCGCTCGATGTGCACGGCGGTCACGCTGCCGGCGACCTGCCGCAGTGTGGCGGGCGTGAAGTCCCTCGAGCCGCCTGCCACCGCGAGTACGGGCATGTTCAGCTTGCGGGCCGCGAGCGCGCGGAGTTCTTCGCCCTCGGAGAGCAGCGACCGGTACAGGCCCGCGGCGCCGGCGAACGCGCCGGGCCGGCCGTAGGAGCGGACGAGCTCGTCGATGTCGGCGTCGGTGAACGCGCCGGGATTCGCGGCGAGCGACGGGATCGCGTAGCCGGTGAGGAACTCGCGCTCGCGTCCGGCGAGGAGCATCTCCGGGATGCCGGGGGCGGCGAGGACGCCGATGTGCCAGGCGCCGCCGTGCGCGACGTCGGCGAGCGCCTCGGCGCCGAATCCCGGAAGTGCGGTCTCGATTCCGGTGTAGCTGCGGACGAGTTCCGGGTGGGTCGCGGCGACGCGAAACGTCGTGGGGCCGCTGACGTCCTGGCCGGTGAGGTGGACGGGGCCGACGTCGAGGCGGGCGATCAGGTCGCCGAGGTCTTTCGCCGCGGTGGCGCTGTCGTGCTCGCGCGTGGCGGTGGCCGAGTCGCCGAATCCGCGGAGGTCCACGGCGAACACCCGGTGGTGCTCACTGAGCAGGGGGATCAGCTTGTGGAACACCCACCAGGTCTCCGGGAAGCCGTGGACCAGCAGGACGGGAGACCCGGTGGTGCCCGCGGCGACGTAGTGCAGCTCGGTGCCGTTGAGGCTGATCCGGTGGTGGTCGACACCGGGGATGGTGGCGGCGATGCGGTTCATGAGGTTCCTGTCGCGTCGATAGACAAGTGACTTGTCGAACTGTAGAGATAGACAAGTGACTTGTCCATATGCCCGGACCTCGTATGATCGACCGCATGGCGCAGTCCAGCGGTGCCGAGCTCGCGCTTCTGCTGCTCGGCGGGTTCCACTCCATGGTCGACGAGGTGAACGTGGGGCTGGCGAAGCGCGGCCACAAAGGCGTCCGTCCCGTGCACGAGTTCGCCTTGCGCGCCGTGGACGCGGGCGCGGACACCGCCTCCGAGCTCGGTCGACGGCTGTCGGTCACCAAGCAGGCGGCCGCGCAGACCATCGCCGTACTGGAGGAGTTCGGCTACGTCGACCGCGAGCCCGACGCGAGCGACGCCCGCCGCAAGCGGCTGCGGGTCACCCCGCGCGGCCACGAGCTGATGGCCATCGGCGGCGCCCTGTTCGACGACGTGCGCAGCCGCTGGGCGGCCCGGATCGGGCCCGGGCAGCTCGAGATCCTGGAAGCACACCTGACCCGGCTCACCGAGCGCCGATCGTTCACTGCCGAGGACTTGCGGGACTGATCGCCGGATCCGCCCCTCGGCATCCGCCCTGACCTTCTGCCGTAATCCACAGACAGCAGCCCGGAATCCGCAGTCCCGCGGGATCGGCTGCGGCCTACCGTGGAGCTCTGGGCCGACGAGGGGCCACGGACGGGAGGCGAACGACGTGACGGACCTGCTCCGGCCGCTGGAAGAACGCCATACGGCAGGTGACCTGCTCGCCGAAATCGCGGACCGCGCGCCCGCACTGGGTGGCAACTCCGGTGGCTGGCCGGGCCTGACCTTCTACCGCTACACCCGGCCCGTCGCCCCGCAGTGGGAAGAGGTGCGGTCCCTGTCGCTGTGCATCATCGCGCAGGGGCGCAAGCGCGTGGTCGCCGACGGGCGCGCACACGCCTACGACCCGTTCAACTACCTGGTGCTGAGCGACCGCCAGCACTTCACCGCGGAGATCCTCGAAGCCACTCCGGCCAAGCCGTTCCTCTCGTTGGTGCTGCAGGTGGACCCCGGGCTGGTGCGGCGGGTGTCGGCCGACGTCCTCGACCGGCGGGCCACCACGTTCGACCGGGTGGCGCACAGCCAGCCCGAGCGGGCGTTCGTCACCCCGCTGGACTGCACGCTGATGTCGGCCACCCTGCGGTTCCTCCGCGCGACGGGCACCGGCGCGGATCGCCGGGTGCTGGCGCCGATCTACCTGGCCGAGATGGTGTACCGGATCCTGCAAGCCGGGCAGTATTTCCGGTTGCTGGAGATCGCGGCGTCGGAGGTGGCGCGCAACCCGGTCAGCGAGGTCGTCTCCTACGTGCGGGACAACATGTCCGAGCCGCTGACGGTGAGCGACCTGGCGGAACGGGTTTCGCTCAGCCCTTCGGCGTTTTCACACCTCTTCCGTGAAGTGACGGGGAAATCGCCGTACCAGTTCGTGAAGGAGATGCGGCTCAACCGCGCGCGCGACTTGCTGATCGAAGGCAGGCTGAGTGTCACGCAGGTGTCGAAGGCGGTCGGCTACGCGAGCGCGTCGCATTTCATCAACGAGTTCCGCGCACGGTTCGGCGCGACCCCGCGCGCGTATTCCGATCTTCGCGCGCTTCGCGAAGAGTTCGACGTCCGCAACGGGTGATGGGGGTGCCCCGCGGGCACCCCCATCCCGGCTCAGTGGACGGTCTCGACCGGTTTCAGCGCCCCGGCGAGCCGCTCGGCCAGCGGGGCCGACGAGGCGGGGTTCTGTCCGGTGTAAAGGTTTCCGCACACCACCACGTGGGGTTCCCAGGCGCCGGCGCTCTTCTCGAACTGCCCGCCCCCGTCGACGAGCCGGTCCTCCAGTAGCCACGGTGCTTTGTCGGCGAAGCCCACCTGACCTTCCTCGACGTTGCTGAAGCCGGTCACCCGGCGGCCCGCGAACAGCCACCGGCCGTCGGCGTCCGTCGCCGGCAGTAGCGCTGCCGGACCGTGGCAGACCGCGGCCACGGGCTTGCCCGCGGCGGTGAACTGCTCGATCAGCCGACCGAACTCCTTGCTGGCAGCCAGGTCCTCCATCGGCCCGTGTCCACCCGGGACGAACACGAAGTCGAACTCGGCGGGGTCGGCCTCGTTGAGGTCGGAGGGTGCGGCGAGTTCGCTCGCGATGCGTTCGAGGTAGGCGCGGAACCGCTGTCCCGGCTCGGCCGAGCCGCCGTTCATCTCGGGGCTGAAACCGGCCTCGTCGGCCGTGGGGACCACGGCGCCCGGAGTGGCGATCACGAGGTCGAAACCGTTGTCGCGGAAGATCTCGTGCGGCACAACCAGCTCCTCGGGCCAGAAGCCGCACGGGTGCCGGGTGCCGTCGGCCAGTGTCCAGTGGGCCGAGCCGGACACCGCGAACAGTACGCGTGTCATGGGGAAGACCTCGCTCTCGAAAGGATGAATCCGGCGCCGTCGGCCGGAAAGACCGCCCCGAAGGTAACCGCCGCGGCCGTGCTGCGAGCGATTCGCGCACGAATCTTGCAGACCTCGACCGGAACCCGCACCGGGTGCCGGAATCCGCACATCTTCCGCAGGAATCTTCGATGCGGCCGGGATCACGCGCGAGCTAGCGTTTCGGCACGCCCACCGAAACCGCACGTTAACCTGGAGGTCACATGGCGCGCATCGCCTACCTCGTCTCGAGTGCGAAGGAGATCGAACTCGCCGACGGCACCCGGCACACCACCGGCTATTTCGCCGAAGAGGCCGTCAAACCGTACGGCCGGTTCGTCGCCGCCGGCGCCGAGGTGGTGGTGCTGACTCCCGACGGCGAACCGCCGTTCGCGGATCCCTACGGCCTGGAGTCCTTTTTCCACTACCCCGAAGAGGACCAGGACTTCTTCGCGTCCGTGACCCGCACGTTCCACCACGACCCGGACGACATCCGGATCACGCTGCACCAGACCACCGAGCTGGGCCTGGTCGCCGGGCGGCGGATCGCCGAGCGGCTCAAGGCTCGCGGGTTCTCGCCGGTCGAGGCCCACGCGCTGGTCAGCAAGGCGGCCAAGATCGCCTGGCGCCAGGACCGGCAGCTCACCGACGTGATGGTGGACGACGGTCTCGACGGCGGCCTGCCGGCGCAGGAGATCCGGGCCGCGGTCGCCGAACTGGACGCCGCGAGCCGGCAACTGGCCGCCGACCGGAAGGCCGAGCTGGACGCCATTCCGGGTTTCCGGCAGCCCACCTCGTTGGCAGACCTGAGCGACGAGCAACTCGCCGAGTTCGACGCCGTGTTCGCCCCGGGCGGCCACGGGCCGATGGTCGACCTCGCCGACAACCCCGACGTGGCACGGCTGCTGAAGGTGCTGCACGACAAACAGGCCCCGATCGCCTCGCTGTGCCACGGGCCCGCGCTGCTGCTGTCGGCCCCCGAACGCGAAGACGGGCAGTGGCTCTTCGACGGGTACCGCCTCACCTGCTTCACCGACGAGGAGGAGGACCAGACGGTGCCGGGCAAGCTCGGCCTGCCCTGGTACGTCGACACGGCGCTGAAGAACGCGGGCGCGGTGTTCGACGACGGGCCGTCAGCCTGGGTCTCGCACGTGGTCGTGGACCGGAACCTCATCACCGGCCAGAACCCCGCCTCCACCGAGGCGACGGCCGACGCGCTGCTGAAGGCGGTGGGACGGCGATGAAACCCACGCAGACGGTGTCGGCCTTCCTGACCGCCTTCGGCAGTCGTGACGTCGAGACCGCACTGTCCGTTGTGGACGATTCCGTGCGCGTGGACATCCACCCGACCGGGCTGCGCGAAGGCAGCACGGCCGAACTGCGGGCGTTCCTCACCGAGACGGTCACCGCGTTTCCGGACCTCATCGTGACGGTGAAGAACCTGATCGAGACCGGCTCCGTGGTCACCGCGGAGCTGAAGGTGGAGGGCACGCAGGCGGCGGGCTACCTCGGCGCGATCAACCAGGAGAAGCACCTCGACGTGGACCAGGCCTGGCGGTTCACCGTCTCCGGTGACCGCATCACCGGCGTCGACGCGTACTGGTGCCAGAACCAGCTGTACCGGCGGCTCGCGGTGAAGCGACTCGACCAGATCACGCTCGTGTGAGGGGAATCCGATGACGACTACGGAACCGCGGAGCCGGAGCCGGGAAGCGGCCGGCCGGGTGACCGCCTTCTTCGACGCCTACCGGCGCCACGACGTCGACGCGATGACGGACCTGTGCGCCGACAACGCCGACTTCTTCTACGTGCCGTTCGAGTTGTGGGGGAAGCAGCGCGTACTGCGCGGCGACGGCAAGGTGAAGACGGTCGGCAAGACCATCTGGGTCGGGCTGATCGCGTCGTTCCCCGACCTGTTCGCCAACGTGCACAGCGTCGACGCGAACGACAACGGCGACGTGGTGGTCCGCTGCGACATCGGCGGTACCCAGCAGCTCGCCTGGGGCGCCGCCGAACCTCGCGGACAGAAGTTCAGCGAGCCCCACCTGTTCATCTTCCACGTCGATGGCGACGGGCTCGTCGACCGGATCTCCGCCTACTGGGACGGGGCAGGCATCAACCGCCAGCTCGGCCACCTCGAAGTCGACTGAGAAAGGGAAGCACCGATGACGCTGCTGAAGCGGGAAGAGTGGCAGGGGTTCGTCCGCGACGTCGACTGGACCTACCGCTACGTCGACGACGAGGCCGTGTTCCCCGAATGGCACAGCGGCACCGGCAAAGTGCCGCGTGAGGCCTGGCTGGACTGGGAAGAGGACTACAAGGTCACCTACCCCGACTACGTGGCGACCCAGCGCGACAAGGAGCAGTCCGCGTACGCGGTCAAGGCCGCGCTCCAGCGCTCGACCACGTTCGATCACCTCGACGAGGGCTGGAAGTCCTCCACCAAGATGCACTTCGGCGGCGTCGCGCTGGTCGAGTACGCCGCTGTGCTCGGCGAACTGAAGATGGCGCGGTTCGGGCTCAACGCGTCCTGGCGCAACATGGCCGCCTTCGGCCAGCTGGACGAGCTGCGGCACGCGCAGATCACCACGTTCTTCGGGCACGAGTTCATCAAGAAGGACCCGCAGTACGACTGGACCCAGAAGACGTTCCACATGGACAACTGGGTGCCGATCTCACTGCGGAACCTGTTCGACGGCATGATGATCGCGCCGAACGTGGTGGACCTGGCGATCGCGCTGCCGTTCACGTTCGAGACCGGGTTCACCAACCTGCAGTTCATCGCGCTCTCGGCCGACGCGCTGGAGGCCGGCGACGTGAACTTCGCCAACATGATCTCCTCGATCCAGACCGACGAGGCCCGCCACTCGCAGCAGGGCGGCCCCACGATGGAGATCCTCGTCGAGCACGACCCCGTGCGCGCCCAGTGGATCATCGACAAGAACTTCTGGGGCTCGGCCCGCGCGTTCGCCGCCCTCACCGGCCCGGCGATGGACTACTACACCCCGCTGGAACACCGGAAGCAGTCCTACCGGGAGTTCATGGAGGAGTGGATCGTCGACCAGTTCGTCCACACGATCGAGGACTACGGGCTGAAGAAGCCGTGGTTCTGGGACGAGTTCATGCGCGGCCTCGACACCTGGCACCACGGGCTGCACATGGGCCTGTGGACCTGGCGCCCGACGCTGTGGTGGCGCCCGACGGCCGCGGTCAGCAAGGACGAGCGCGACTGGCTGCGCGAGAAGTACCCGAACTGGGAGCGGGTCTACGGCGACAAGTGGGACGTGATCATCGACAACATCAACGCCAACAACGTCGAGGCGACACTCCCGGAGACGCTGCCGTGGCTGTGCAGCATGTGCAACCTGCCCTGCTGCAACGCGACGCAGACCCGGTCCGGCCGCTGGCGCGTCCCGACCTGGCAGCTGGACTACGACGGCAAGACCCACCACTTCTGCACCAACGCCTGCCGCCAGATCTGGTGGAAGGACCGCGACAACGTCAACCACGAGACACTGATCGACCGGTTCCTCGCCGGGCAGATCCAGCCGATGGACGTCGGCGGCGTCCTCACCCACATGGGACTCACGCCCGAGGTGATGGGCGACGACCCGGACTACGAGGCGTGGACACGGGACTACGTCGGCCGTCCCGCGTCCGGCCTGGCACTGGCCGCCGGCGCAGGGGAGGAGTGAGCGATGCCCGAGACCGTCGAGCTGGGCCCTGAGGACCAGGCCCCGCAGCTGGTGCCGCTCAACGCGATCTTCGCGGACGACTTCGTGCAGCTCCTGGTGCCGGTCACCACCGCCGACACGATCCGGGAGGTGGCGGCCGCGGTCGCCCACCACGTCGAGGGCAAGCGCGTGCGTGCCCGCGACGCCGGGAAGATCGTGTTCCACAAAGGACGGCGGCTGCCGCCGGAACTGACCGTGGCCGAGGCGGGCATCGGGCCGCTGGACCACGTCCGCGTCGAGTACGACCTGCCGGAGGGAGCACGGTGAAGAACCCAGTGGGCCCGATCCTGCGGATGGGCGACGAGGTGGAGCAGGTGATCGCGGCGATCGAGGACGACAACCCGGACACGGAGATCGAAGTCATCGACCGCGGCGCGTACGTCCGGATCCAGGGCGAGGACCGGGTGGTGCTGACCGAGGAGACGCTGCGGCGCTACCTCGGCCACGAGTTCGAGATCCGCTCGCTCGAGACCATGATGTCGTCCTTCGCCGGGCGCGCCATCACCACGAGCGGCGCGATCGTCTGGGAACGGATCTCGACGCGGAAGGCCGCGTCGGCCGGTGAAGAGGTGAGGGCATGACACAGCCGAAGAAGGCAAGGCCGCGCAAGACGTTCAGCGCGTTCGGCGACATCCGCCGGATGCCGAGCGACTACGAGATCGTCACGCACGCCCAGAACTGGACGCTGCGCAAGAACCGCACGAGCGCGTTCGAGCAGAACCCGTCCTCGCCGGCCAACCTGTGGTTCCTGACCTACCGCGACAAGTCGCCGTTGCAGGTCGAGGACTGGGACGCCTTCCGAGACCCGGATGCGCTGACCTACAAGACATACGTCACGGTGCAGGCCGAAGCCGAGGCGAAGACCGGTGGTGTGCTCGAGGAGTACGCGGGCTCGGACGCCGCGCTCGCGCCCGGGCAGCTGGCGTTGCTGACCTCGCTGTTCACGCCGTCGCGCTACCTCCTGCACGGCTGCCAGCAGATCCAGGCGTACCTCGGTTACCTGGCCCCGACCTCGTACGTGACCAACACGGCGGGTTTCGCCACGGCCGACTACCTGCGCCGGGTCACGCTGACCGCGTACCGGACCCGCGAGTTGCAGATCGCGCACCCGGACAGCGGTGCCGGCACCGCCGAGCGGCAGGTCTGGGAGACCCTCGACGCTTGGCAGCCGGCCCGGCGCGCGGTGGAGAAGGCGCTCGTCAGCTACGACTGGGGCGAGGCGTTCGTCGCGTTGAACCTGGTGCTCGCGCCGACGTTCGACGACGTGCTGGTGCGGCAGTTCAAGGAGATCTCGCGCGAGAACCGTGACGAAGAGTCCTGGCTGCTGCTGTCGTTCCTGCAGGAGGACAACAACCGGCGCAACCGGTGGAGTTCGGCGCTGGCGCGGTTCGCCGTCGAGCAGCGGCCGTCGAACGCCGGCGTGCTGCGGCGCTGGATCGACCGGTGGTCGCCGATCGCGGACGCGGCGGCGGCCGGGCTGGGTGAGCTGCTCGAGACCCGGCCGGCGCACGGCCGTCCGGCGAGCGAGGTGGCCGCCGGCGCGAAGGCCGCCCGCGAGGCGTTCCACGAGCCGATCTTCGAGCCGGAAGGGATGCGTGCGGCGCGATGAGCGGAGCGGTGACCGGGCAGTGGCAGGAGGCCATGCAGCTCGACGAGCTGTGGGAAGGCGAGATGGCGGGCGTCGAGGTCGGCGGGGAGAAGGTCCTGCTGATGAACATCGACGGCGACGTGCGGGCGTACCGGAACCGCTGCCCGCACCAGGCCTGGGCGCTCGACGAGGGCGACTTCGACGGCGAGACGCTCACCTGCTCCCGGCACCTGTGGGTGTTCGACGCCCGCAGCGGCTCCGGCGTGAACCCGGACAACTGCCGGCTCACCTCGTTCCCCTGCCGGGTGGACGAAGACGGCACGATCCGGGTGGACGTCGGATGACGACCAAGCGTTGCGTGCTCGTGGGCGGCGGTGTCGCGGCCGCGTCGGCCGCCGCCCACCTGCGCAAACGGGGCTTCGACGGCGACGTCGTGCTCCTCGGCGAGGAGACGACGGCGCCGTACGAGCGGCCGCCGCTGTCGAAGGAGTTCCTGACCGGACAGCCCGAGCTGGTGCGCCCACGGGAACCCGGCTGGTACGCGGCCAACGGTGTCGAACTGAGGCTGGGCGTGCGCGCCGTGGCCCTCGACGTGGCCGGCCGGAGCGTGGAACTGTCCACAGGGGAGCGTCTCGGCTACGACGACCTGGTGCTGGCCACGGGTGCGCGGCCACGGCGCCTTCCCGGGTTCGGCGGTGACGGGATCCACTACCTGCGCACGGCCGCCGACGCCGGACGGCTGCGGGCCGAACTGGCGACGGCACGGCGGATCGCGATCCTGGGTGCCGGGTTCATCGGGTGCGAGGTAGCCGCGTCCGCCACCGCGCTCGGCACCCAGGTCACCCTGTTCGAGCCGGAGCCCGCGCCGCTCGCGCGGGTGCTCGGCACGGCTGTCGGCGCGGTGCTGATGGACATCCACCGCGAACGCGGCGTGGAAATCCGCGCTGGCGAGCATGTCACGGCCCTCGGCCGCGGCCGGCACGGTTTCGTGCTGACCACCAGCCGCGGCGACCGCGTCGAGTCCGATCTGGTGGTGGTCGGGATCGGCTCGGTGCCGAACGTCGAGCTGGGGCAGGAGGCCGGGATCGCCGTGGCGAACGGCGGGCTCGCGGTCGACGAGTACGGGCGGACGTCGGCGCCGCACGTGTACGCGGCCGGTGACGTCGCTGCCCAGCACCACCCGCGTTACGGCACGCGGATCCGGGTCGAACACCACGACACCGCCGTGCGCCAGGGCGCGAACGTCGCCGCCAACCTGGCCGGCGAGGTGACGCCCTTCGAGGAGGCACACTGGTTCTGGTCCGACCAGTACGAGCACACCCTGCAGTCGACCGGCCGCATGGGCGCCCTCGATCCGGTGGTGCTCCGCGGCCGGCCGGCCGACCGCAGCTTCTCGGCGTTTTCGCTGGTGGACGGCCGGATTCAGGGTGTCATCTCACTCAACCGGCCCGGTGACGTCCTCGCGGTCCGCCGGATGCTGTTCGCACCGCACGAGGTCACGGCCGAGCAGCTCGCCGACGAGTCGTTTCCGCTGAAACGGCTGATGCCGCGCACCAAGGCGGCACCCCGGGCCTGAGCCCGCCGAGTTCACCGAGGAGGAACTGCCGTGACGACCTTTGCGGTGCTGGAAACGGTCGCGCCCCAGACGCGGGTGACCGCCGCCGACGCCCGGACGGCATTGGCCCGCGTGCGCGGGCTGAGCGTGGCCGAGGCGGTCGCGAAGCTGCGGCTGGGGCCCGGTCGCACGTGTGAGCCGGTCGCCAGGGTGCTCGACCGGGCGCTGGCGAACGCCGGCCGGGCCGGGCTTTCGGCCGGGCAGCTGATCGTGGCCGGCGGTTCCGCCACACCCGCGGAGCCGATCGTGCGGGTACGGCGGAAGGCGCACGGCAAGGCCGACTGGATCAGCAGCGAGACCGCCGACGTGCGGGTCGAACTGCAACCCGCCGGCGCCTACGAAGCCGCCGCCGTGCCGGCGCCCGTCGTGACCGCGGACGAACCCGTCGTCGAGAGTGCGCCGGCGGACGCCCGGGCGGTTCCGGTGCGGGAGGCCCTCTACGACGTGCTCGACCCCGACCTGGGGGTCAACGTCGTCGACCTGGGGTTCGTGCGTGGCGTGACGGTGGACGAGCACGACGTCGCCACGCTGACCATGACGCTGACCTCGCCCGCCTGCCCGCTCACCGGGGTCATGGAGGACCAGATCCGGACGGCGCTGCTGGAGGACGCCGTCGTCGCGGACTTCCGGGTGGTGTGGGTCTGGTCCCCGTCGTGGCGGCCGGCGGACATCAGCGAGGCCGGCCGGGAGCAGTTGCGCGCCATCGGTTTCACCAGGTTCTGAGCAGTTCTGAGCACTTCGGAGGGTTCATGGCTTACGTTGTCGTCGCCACCTGGGTCGCGAAGCCGGGGCGGGCGGAGAAGATCCGGCGGATCCTGGAAACCGTCACGCCCGGCAACCGGGCGGAGGAGAAGATGCTGGAGTTCCAGGCGCACGTGAGCCGGGACGACCCGGAAACCTTCGTGCTGTACGAGAAGTACGTCGACGCCTCGGGTTACGCCGACCACCGGGCGAGCGACTCGTTCAAGGAGCACGTGCTCGGCGAGGCGATCCCGAACCTGGCCGAGCGGAGCGTGCGGGAGTTCGAGACCATCGGATGACCGGCTCCGAACGGGCCTCGCTTCACTCGTCTGCGGGGCGTAAACTGCAGGGTCCAAACGGCCGAGTCGCCGGTGCGGCCGCGTGACGTCGGAGGCAGGCATGGTGCGGTCCGTTCCGCCGCTGGAAGATCGGATGACGCCCGGCGACCTGATCTCCGAGCTGGCGAGACGCGCACCGGAGGTCGGGGGCAACACCGGGCTGTGGCCGGGGCTGACGATCTACCGCTTCCACGAACCCGCCGCGCCCAGCTGGGAAGAGGTCCAGTCGCTGTCTCTGTGCGTGGTCAGCCAGGGCCGCAAGTGCGTGACCGTGGACGGGCAGCCCTACCGGTACGACCCGTTCAACTACCTGGTCCTGAACAGCCATCTGCATTTCCAGGCCGAGATCCTCGAGGCCAGCGTCACGAAGCCCTTCCTCTCCTTCGTGCTGCAGATCGACCCCGCGGTGGTCCGGCGGGTGTCGGTGGAAATGCTGGAACAGCGGCGTGCGGAAATGCTGGCCGACAGCCCACCGGACCCGTCGAAGGCGTTCGTCTCGGCGCTGGACTCCGGGCTGATGAGCTCAGTCATCCGGTTCCTGCGTGCGCTGTCCACCGGGCCGGACCGGCGGATCCTGGCGCCCGCGTACCTGCAGGAGATGGTCTACCGCGTGCTGCAGGCCGAGCAGTACGAGCGGCTGCTGGAAATCGCCGCGGCGCAGCAGAACCACGATCCGGTCGCGCGGGTCGTCACGTTCATCCAGGACAACCTGGCCGAACCGCTGACCGTGACCGACATGGCGGAGCAGGTGGCGATGAGCCCGTCGGCGCTGACCGCGCTGTTCCGGCAGTCCACCGGGAAGTCGCCCTACCAGTTCGTGAAGGAGGTGCGGCTGACCAAGGCGCGCGACCTGCTGGTGCGCGGCAACGGCACGGTGGTGTCGGTGTCGCGGGCCGTCGGCTACCCCAGCGCGTCGCACTTCATCAACGAGTTCCGCCGGCGCTTCGGCCTGCCGCCGCGGGCCTACTGCGATCTGAGCACGCTGCGTTCGGAGCTGGGCGCGCAGCACACCGTGAACCCGACCTGAGCCCTGCCGCGACCACCGGCCTGCCCGGGTCTTCGTCATGACACCGAGCCCTCTGCCAGATTTCCGCGTCCTGCGCGAATGAGCTGTCGTCGGACGAGGCAGCCAGGATCGCGAGCGGATTGCCGCCAGATCGGCTGGTAGCCGCTGACGTCGGCGCAAACGTCGTCACCTCGACCTCGACAGCGGGTTCGGGCTCACCGCCGCCGGCGGTTCGCCTGGCGGAGCCAGGCGAGGGCGGCAGCGCAATCAGCTCCAGCTGGCCAGGCGGGGGCGTGCGACGGGCCGCGCCCTCGAGGCAGTGGCCGCAAGTGCCCTCCTCGTCGAGCACCTGCCGAATCCGTCTACGCCGGCCGACTGCGTCGTTGGCGGAATCATCGAAGTCCTCCGGCTGCCGGCCGGAGCGTCCGGCAACTCGGCTGCCGGCCGGGATGAAGCTGCCGCCAAGCAACCGCGCATCGCCGCCCAAGATCGGGCGACCCCCAAGTGGTGGCAGTGGTGGCGGCCCGAACCGAACGACGCGCGGGTTCGGCGGGAGAGATCCGCAGGTAGCCGAGAATCCAGCCCAGCTGTCCGGACTCGATCGACCGCTCTCCGGTTTCCCAGTTGGAGAGGCTGGACGGGCTGAAGCCCAGTTTGCCGGCCAGTTCGCGGAGGCTCATACCTCGGCTTTCGCGAAGCTCTCGTAGCGCGCAGCCGAGCACATAGAAGCCGGGGCAGCGTGAAGGTCCGTCGGTCATGCCGAACGCCGCGGCAGTGCAGCTAGCCGGCGTGGAGCGCGACGCTGGACTCGGCGGTGATGGCCAGGAAGGTGAACGACTCTTCCAGGTAGAGCTCGATGTGCTCGGAGTCGTGCGACAGGTAACCGATCGAAAGGTCCTGGCCCAGGTGTATCTCGTAGTCGCCGCCGCGGGTGGAGACCAGGAGGGCGCCCTCGAGAGCCGGGGCCCAGATGATTTCGCCGTCGTGCAGGAGCCGGGCGATGTGGTCGCGGATCGGGTAGCCCTGGTCCGTGCTTTCGGCGACGTCGGTGTAGCGGTCCGCGGACAGCAGGAGGCTGTACGGCCCGTTCACGCCGGCCAGGCGTAGCGCGCTCAGTGCCTGCGCGACGGTGTCGGGCGTGCGCCGGACGTCGGCGGGTAGCTGCAGCGGTGTGTTGGAGCTGCTGGGTCCGATGCCGGTGATGCCGGCGGCCTCGGATCCGTGGAAGATCGTCCGGTCCTCCGCGTAAGCGATCTTCCGGACGGCGTCCTTGACCGGCTGCCAATCCGAGTCCTTGGCCCCGCGCTCGACGTCGTCGACGGCTTGCCGCGTGACCGAGAACGGGATGCGCAGCTCGACGACCTGCTGGACCTGGCGTTGGCGGACCTGCACGCCGTCGGCCGTGGGGGCGAGCTCGTGAACGTGACCGGTGCCCACGGCCGACAGGGTCGGGCCGGCCGGGCCGACGAGATCCGTCACCCGCCTGCCGGCGATGTAGCGGGTGAACGTGCGGCGCGCTTCCGCCTCGATGTCGGCCCAGGCGGCCGCCGAGATCGGGGCGAGGTCGCGGTGCAGGTTGTTCATGGTGTGCTGCTCCTTCGCAAGCTGCCGATACCCAGGGAGCCGTCCGTCGGCGAAGGAGGCTCGGTGGCCGGCGGGTTCTCGAGGAAGTCCTCCGTGGGCACGAAGAACAGTCCGCCGGTGACCGCCGTGGAGAAGTCGAGGATCCGGTCGTGGTTGCCCGGTGGGTCGCCGAGGAACATGTTCCGCAGCATCCGCTCGATGATGTCCGGATGGCTGGTGTAGCCGATGAAGTAGGTGCCGAACTCCCGGGTGCCGATCGTGCCGAAGGGCATGTTGTCCCGCACGATCTGCAGCTGGGTGCCGTTCTCGTCGGTGATCGTGTTCGCCGCGAGGTGCGAATTCGACGGCTTGGCCGCGTCGGGCAGCTCGATGTCGCTGAGCTTGTGCCTGCCGATCACCAGTTCCTGCTGTTCGACCGGGAGCGCCGTCCACGCGTCGAGGTCGTGCAGGTACTTCTGCACGACGACGTAGCTGCCCCCGGCGAAGTCCGGGTCCTCGTCGCCGATCCGCACCGCGGCTTCGGCCGCCGCGCCGGAGGGACTCTCCGTGCCGTCGACGAAGCCCAGCAGGTCGCGTTCGTCGAAGTACCGGAACCCGTGCACCTCGTCGGCTACGTCGGCGCGGCCGGCGAGCGCGGTCATGAGCTGGCCGGCCAGCTCGAAACACAGATCGAGGCGCTTCGCACGCAGGTGGAACAGCAGATCGCCGGGCGTCGACACCGCCTTGTGCGCGGCACCGGCGAGTTCCCGGAACGGGTGGAGCCCGGCCGGGCGCGGCGAGTCGTACAGCCGGTCCCACAGCTTCGCGCCGATCCCGACGACACAGCTCAGATCGCCTTCGGGGGCGCGGAACCCGACGGCGCGCGTCAGGCCCGCGACGTCGGCGAGCACGTCGCGCACGTCGTTTTCCGCGCCCGCACGCACGGTGACCACCAGGAAGATCGCCGCCATCGCCGGCGGAGCCACCACTCGTTGCGGCTGTGTCCGCCGTTCCACCACACCACCCTCTCCACGCGTCCGGTGCCAGCCTGGCACGGCGGTCCGCGCCGCGCACGTGATCACCCGCGGGCACGGGTGAGTTCTGGTGCCACCGACAGGGGACGTTGTGGCGGGTGACAACGGCCGGCGGGGTCAGGCTCCGGGATCGCGGCGCCCGGGCGCCAGGCGGATCGCCTGGGCGGCGGTCACCAGCTCGGCGACCGCGCGCGGGTCGGTCAGCGACCGGCCGGTGAGCTCCTTGATCCGGCGGAGCCGGTACCGGACCGTGTTGGCGTGGCAGTGCAGCGCCTGCGCGGCCCGGTCGGAGGACCCGCCGCAGGTGATGTAGGCGTGCAGGGTTTCCAGCAGGATGTCGCGTTCCTCCGCGGGCTGGTCGAGGACCGCGCCCAGGACGTCCACGGCCAGCCGCTGTCCCTCGTCCGGGTCGTAGGCCAGGAACGCTGCGAGCGGGCTGGAGCCGAACGCCCGGACCTCGGGCTTGCCAGGCGGGAGCCCGGCGAGCGCGGTCCGGGCCAGGTGCAGCGCTCGCGGGGTTTCGACGAGCGACCGGTACAGGGGGCTCACGCCGGCGCGGGCGACCGCGACGTCCTGGAGCACGGTCAGCATGGGGTCGCGCTGGTCGTCGCGCAGCGACACCACGCCGGCCTGCAGCGTGGGGGTGAGCTGCCAGGCCGAGACGATGCCGAGCCGCGCGAGGCGCCGCTCGACGCCGATCAGGCTTTCCTCGGCCAGGCCGCGGGTCTCCGCCGCCACCACGGCCAGCTTGCCGTCCAGGGACAGGCCGAGCAGCTTCCCGGCTTCCCACGGTCCGGAATTGAGCACCCGCTGGCCGGTGAACAGCGCCTCGGCCAGCGCCGATCGGCGTCGTTGCTGCGAAACGAGCAATTCGGCACTCGTCGCCCGGTACGCCTCGGTCAGCCGCACCGCGTGGTCGTCGGTGACCTGCCAGAGCCGGCTGGCGAGGTCGACGAGCGCGTCCGTCGCACCCGGGCCGCCGTGGTTGCGTGCCCTGTCGACCATGACGTCCCACAACATCGCGCAGCCGATCCGGTAGACCTGCAGCACCTCCGGCAACGGCGCCCCCTGGTGCGCCCGGCGGCTGCCGGTCTCTTCCGGCGCGGCGTCGACGTCGTCGCCGGCCAGCGCCGCGACCATGAACCGCAGGTTCACGGCGATGGAGCGGTGCAGGTCGTCACGCGGGACGATCTTCTCGTCGCGGTAGAGCGCGATGCGGTCGCAGGTCGCCGCGCGGACGTCGTCGATCAGCCGGGGCAGTTGCGTCTCCAGCCACGTGATGAGCCCGGCCGGGGCGGTGCTGGTCACCACGGGGATGCTACGCGAGACATCGCTCGCCACGCAGCTTCTGGCTTCGCGGCTCAGTCCGAAGGGGACAAGGGGAGCGTCGCGTCGACGTACCACGCCGGCAGCCGGCCCGGCCGCAAGTCCGTCGGGTCGCCGGGCCGGGTCAGCGTCAGCACCGCGCGCTGGATCTCCGGTCTCGCGTTCAGCGCGTCCTCGACGTCGTTCAGCCGCGTCGCGACCTCGGATTCCGGCGCGTCACCGACGACGTCGACGGCGGCGACGAGGAAGATCTTGTCCGCGCCGACCCACTCCATGTGCAGGAAGCTGACCCGTTCGATCTCGTCGTGGCCGAGCAGGGCCCGGAGCGCGCGGTCGCGCGCGAGCGGGGTCACCTTTTCCCCGGTCAGGAAGTCCATGTTGCGCACGATGAGGAAAACGGCCACGGCGCCGAGCAGCAGGCCGACCACGATGGACGCGACCGCGTCCCAGGTCCGGTCGCCGGTGACCTGGTGCAGGAGAACACCGAGCGTCGCGACGATGATGCCGGCCAGCGCCGAAAGGTCTTCGGCGAACACGGCACGGAGAACCGGGTTCGACGTGATCCGCACGTAGCGAAGCGGTCGTAACCGGCGTTGCCGCGCGCCCGCTCTCGTCTGCCGCAGTGCCTGCAGGAACGAGACGCCTTCGAGCACGAACGAACCGGCGAGCACCACGTAGGCCCAGAAGTAGGACGAGCCGTCGTCCCCGCCGCCGAGGGACTGGATGCCGTGCCAGACGGAGACGACCGCGCCGATGGTGAACAGCCCGAAGGCCGCGAACATCGACCAGACGTAACCCACCCGGCCGTAGCCCAGCGGGTGAGCCGGATCGGCGGGGCGCCCGGCCTGGCGCTCGCCGATCAGGAGGAAGACCTCGTTGCCGGTGTCCGCCCAGGAATGGGCGGCTTCAGCCAGCATGGCCGCGGAGCCGGTGAGCACCGCGACGAACGTCTTCGCGGCCGCGATGACCAGGTTGACGCTGAACGCGACGACGACGGTCAGCAGGCTCTCGTCGCCGGGCGACGCGGCGTCGTTCTCCGGCGTGGTCATGGGACGGTCACGGCGGGTGCCGCGGAGTAGCGCATGGCGGTCAGGATACGGACGACCCGATCGATCGCGCCGTCCTTTGTGCTGCGCCACAAGGATCGTTGTCACCCGCTGACGATGCCGGCGACGAGGTTGATGGTGGCGGCCAGGATCACCGTGCCGAAGCCGTAGGACAGCAACGTGTGCCGCAGCACGACCGCGCGGATCGCGGCGCTCGAGACGCCGGTGTCGGACACCTGGTAGGTCATGCCGAGGTTGTAGCTGAAGTAGAAGAAGTCCCGGTAGGCAGGCGGATCGTCCGAGTTGAAGTCGATCCCGCCCGCGGGTGCGGTGTAGTAGAGGTGCGCGTACCGCGTGGCGTACATCAGGTGCAGGGCCGCCCAGGCCAGGAACACCCCGGCCAGCGCGGTCGCGGCCGCGGCGTAGCCCGTGCCCGAGCTGCCGAGACCGAGCAGCACGCCGATTCCCGCCAGCCCGCCCAGCGCGGCCGCGACGACGACGAGTTCGTCGGTGGCCGGCCGGAGGTCTTCCCGGCGGGCGTTGTGCCCGGTCGCGGCGGCGTCCATCGACCACAGTGCCGCCCACCCGGCGGCGACGAAGATCGCCGCCGTCGCGGCGATTCCGGAAAGGACACCCAAGGACGGGCCGACCAGCGCGCCCACGCCCACGCCGATCAACGCGCCGAGGACCGCGGCGCCGGCCAGTCGCGCCGCCGCCGGCATGCTCACCCAGACGTTCACGACCAAGAGGGTAACGGGAATACGGCTCGGTCCGCGGTGTGTCACGCGGGCCCGGTCGCGGCCCAGGCCGCGGCCAGCAGGATCAGCCGGACACCGACGTCGGCGAAGACCAGGAAGCCGATCACCGGACCGAAGACCGCCCCGGAGGTCGAATGCGCGACGTGGGACAGCACGAGTCCCGCGCACTGCTTGAGAACTTCGAACCCGACGGCGGCGAGGGCGGCTCCGGTGCGGGCTCGGCGCAGCGGCACCGGACGGCGAGGCAGCTTCGCCAGCACGACCAGGAAAACGGCCCAGTTCACGACGACCGCGAGACCGGACAGCAGCACGGCCGGAACGGCGCGGGCCTGGGCCGCGCCCGCGCTGACGGCGAAGGAAACGGCCAGCGCCGCGGTCATCGCGGCGAGCGCCACCAGGTCCCGGCCGGTAGTGCGAAGCAGGTCACCGTGTGCCGGGGCCTCTCCCCACTGCGCGGTCAGTGCCTCGCGCAGGTGGCGCACCCACCCGATGCCGGAGTAGAGGCCGGTGGCCAGTCCGGCGAGCCCGAAGGCGGCGCGCGCGTCGATCACGTCGTCGACCAAACCGGCCGCGCGCTCGTGCCACGCCGGTGGCAGCTGGGCGAGGACCAGTGCGTGGACCTCGCGGGCCAGTTCGTGGTCGCCGGCGAGGACCACCCCGGCCGCGGCGCACACCACCAGCGCCACCGGCACGACGGACAGCACGGTGAAGTACGTGATCGCCGCCGCGGAGGCGGTGCCGTTGTGCTCGCTGAACGACCGGGCCGCACGCACCAGGCGGGCGGTCCAGCGGGTGCAGGGGACCATCACGGGAATCTAGCCGATCCGTCGTTCGGTGGAACCTGCGACAAAGATCGTTGTGGGGAAGGACAAACTCGGCCGCCGGCGAAGCTTTGACCGGCGTATCAGGGGGTTCCGCCGGGTAGCATCCGGAGACCGGAACGCGGGGCGGAGGAGAAACGGCGGCTTGAGGACGAAGAGAAGTGCCGCCGTTCGCCGGTTTGCGGGCGAGGAGTGGTGGCACGCCGCCCGGGTGGCGGCCGGGCTGCTCGTGCCCGGTCTGGCGCTGCTCGCGGCCGGTCGCCCGGATCTGATCATCTTCGTCGCTTTCGGCTCCTTCACCGGGATGTACGGCCGGGCCGAAACCCGCGCGCTCCGGTTCCGCCACCAAGTCCAGGCCGGTGGCGTACTGCTGAGCGGTGTCGCGGTGGGGGCGCTGCTGTCCGCCTGTCACGCGCGTCCCTGGGTGCTGGTGGCAGCGGAAACGGCGTTCTCCTTCGCGTGCGCGCTCGTCACGAACCGGCTCGACCTCAACCCCCGAGGGCCGTTCTTCGGGATCTTCGCGCTCGGCGCGATCGCGCTGGTTCCCGCCGGACGGATCGCACCACTGGCCGGAGTTTCCCTGTGTGCCGCGGCGATCGCCGGGTGTGTCCTCATCGGACTCACCGGGCCGGACCGCCCGTCCGCCGCCGTGCCGGCCAGGGTGGAATGCGCTCGGGCGTGCCTGCTGATCCACGCCACCCGGTACGCCGCGGCGATCAGCGTCGCCGGCGGCGCGGGGCTGCTGCTGGGCGTGGACCACGCGAACTGGGCCATGGCGTCGGCGGCGGTGCCGCTGGCGGCGACCGGCTCGCGTGGCCGGCTCCACCCGGGACTGGCCCACGTCCTCGACCGCAGCCTGCACCGGGTGACCGGCACCCTCGCCGGACTGGGCGTGACCGCGGTGCTCCTGCTGCCGGATCCCGGGCCCACGCCGCTCGCGCTGGCGGTGATCGCGTTGCTGTTCCCGACCGAGCTGTTCATGTCCCGCCACTACGGGCTGGCGCTCGGCTTCTTCACCCCGCTCATCCTGCTGATGACGGAGCTGGCCGCGCCCGCGGACCCGCTCACCCTGCTCACCGCGCGCGTCGCCGACACCGTCGTCGGAGTCGCCGCGGGCATCGCCGCGGCCGCCGTCATCCGCGGGCGGTGCCGGGCCTGAGCGGTCATTCGGAGCGTTCGACCGTCACCTTCAGGTGCTTCATCAGGGGCTGATCGCTCTGGACGCTGTAGTCCCCGATCGCGCACAGCACGTTCATCTCGGGCATGTACCCGGCGGCGCACCCGGGCGGGATGTCGTAGGGCACCGCGCGGTAGCGCCGCAGCGAACGCGTCGTGCCGTCCTTGGCGGTGCTCGTGATGTCGACCTCGTCGAACTCGGTGAGGCCGCGATCGCGCATGTCGCCGGGGTTCATGAAGACCAGCGTGCGGAGGTTCTTGATGCCGCGGTAGCGGTCGTTGTCGGAGTAGATGGTGGTGTTCCACTGGTCGTGCGAGCGCATGGTGCCGAGCGCGAGCGTGCCCTCGGCCGGGACGACGTCCGGCAGCGGTGCGGTGGAGAACTCCGCGCGGCCCGACGGCGTGAGGAACACCCGCTCCCGCGCCGGCTGGTGGATGCGGAACCCGAGCGGCTCGCGCACGCGCTCGTTGAAGTCTTCGAACCCATCGAGCACCCGCGCCATCGTGTCGCGGATCCGGTCGTAGTCGCCGGTGTAGTCCTCCCACGGCGTGGCGCTCTCCGGCAGGGTGGCCCTGGCCATCCCGGCGATGATCGCCGGTTCGGACAGCAGGTGCGGCGACGCCGGGCGCTTCATCCCGACCGACAGGTGCACCATGCTCATCGCGTCTTCGACCGACGTGGCCTGCAGGCCCGCGGCCTGGAAGTCCTTTTCGGTGCGGCCGAGGCACGGCAGGATCAGCGCCTGCTTGCCGTGTTCGAGGTGGCTGCGGTTGAGCTTGGTGCTGACCTGCACCGTCAGCTCGCAGCCGCGCAGGCCGGCGGCGGTGTAGGGGGTGTCCGGCGCGGCGAGCACGAAGTTGCCGCCCATCCCGACGAACACCGTGACCTCGCCGCGGTGCATGGCTTCGATGGTGTTCACCGTGTCGAGGCCGTGGTGCCGGGGCGGCGTGATCCCGCAGACGTCCGCGAGCTTGTCCAGGAACTTCGCGGCCGGCCGGTGGTCGATGCCGCACGTCCGGTTGCCCTGCACGTTGCTGTGTCCCCGCACCGGCGACGGGCCGGCACCCGGCCGGCCCAGGTTTCCCCGCAGGAGCAACAGGTTCACGATCTCGCGTACCGTGTCGACGCCGTGTTCGTGTTGCGTCACGCCGAGGCACCAGCTGATGATCGACCGTTCGGCCGCGCGGTAGACCTCCGCCGCGGCGCGGATCCGCGACTCGGGCAGGCCCGACTGCCGCTCCAGCTCGTCCCACTTCGTCTCTCCACAGAGGACGCGGTACTCGTCGAACCCGGCCGTGTGGGACTCGAGGAACTCGGTGTCGAGCGCTCCCGGATCGGTTTCGGCCATTTCCAGCAGGGCTTTCGCCATCCCGCGCAGCAGCGCCAGGTCGCCGCCGATCCGCGGCTGCAGGTCCAGCGTCGAGGTCGGGGTGGCGCGGAAGGTGGCCATGCGCGCGAAGTCGTGCGGGATGATCGTGCGCGTCGCGCCGGCCTCGACGAGCGGGTTGACGTGCACGACCTGCGCGCCCCGCCGGTAGGCCTCGGCGAGCGCGGTGAGCATCCGCGGCGCGTTCGACGCGGCGTTGACCCCGAGGATGAACAGCGCGTCGGCGTTGTCCCAGTCGTGGATGTCGACGGTGCCCTTGCCCGTCCCGATCGCCCACTGCAGCGCCCGCCCGCTGGCTTCGTGGCACATGTTCGAGCAGTCCGGGAGGTTGTTCGTGCCGTACTCCCGCGCCCACAGCTGGTAGAGGAAGGTGGCCTCGTTGCCGAGCCGTCCGGACGTGTAGAACGCCGCCTGATCGGGGGAATCCAGGCCGCGCAGGGTGCGGCCGACGAGCTCGAACGCCGCCGGCCACGAAATCGGGACGTACCGGTCGGTTTCGGCGTCGTAGCGCATCGGCTCGGTGAGCCTGCCCTGCGCCTCGAGTTCGGTGTCGCTCCACTTCCGGAGCTCGGACACCGGATGCGCGGCGAAGAATTCGGGACCGACGCGTTTCCCGGTCATCTCCCACGTGACGTGCTTGATGCCGTTTTCGCAGATGTCGAGATGCAGGCCCTTGGTGTCGTCCGGCCACGCGCAGCCCGGGCAGTCGAACCCGCCGTTCTCGTGGTTCATCTTCAGGATCGCGCGCGGCCCGATGACCAGTTCCCGTTCCTGGATCAGGAACTTCGTCACGCTCTTGGCCGCGCCCCAGCCCGCCGCCGGGTGGTGGTAGGGCTGGAATTCCGGTTCGCGCTCGTCCACGTGCCGATTCAAGCACGAACGCGGTCCCGCGGGGCGGTACGCGCGGGGTCTTGTGGGCGCCACAAACTTTTCTGTGGCGCCCCACAACGGCGCGGTGAACCAGCAGGTCGGCGGTCCGGTGAAGATCGGGTCGCCTTGACGCCCCACCGCCCTTTCAGTAGACCGGGCCGCATTCCGGAATGGAGGGAGCGCGCCGTGGCGAAAGCGGTCGGTATTGATCTCGGTACGACGAATTCGGTGATCGCGGTCATGGAAGGCGGTCAGCCCACGGTGGTCGCCAACGCCGACGGCGCGCGCACGACGCCGTCGGTGGTCGCCTACACCGACTCGGGGGAGCGGCTGGTCGGCCAGCTGGCGCGCCGCCAGGCGATCCTCAACCCGAAGGGCACGATCTCCTCCGCCAAGCGGTTCATCGGGCGCCGGTACGACGAGGTCTCCAGCGAACTGGACGCGGTGACCTACGACGTCGTCGCGGGCCCGGACGACGCCGTGCGCTTCGACGTCCACGGCAAGCTGTACGCGCCGGAAGAGGTCTCGGCGCTCGTGTTGCGCAAGCTCGTCGAGGACGCGTCGAAGTACCTCGGGGAAAAGGTGACCGAGGCCGTCATCACGGTTCCCGCGTACTTCAACGACGCCCAGCGCCAGGCGACGAAGGACGCCGGGCGGATCGCGGGGCTGGAGGTGCTGCGGATCATCAACGAGCCGACCGCGGCGGCGCTGGCCTACGGACTGGACAAGAAGCAGAGCGAAACCGTGCTGGTGTTCGACCTCGGCGGTGGCACGTTCGACGTCAGCGTCCTCGACATCGGCGACGGCGTGGTCGAGGTCCGGTCCACCGCCGGCGACACCCACCTGGGCGGGGACGACTTCGACCGGCGCGTCGTCGACCACCTCGCGGGCGAGTTCGAGCGGGAGAACGGGATCGACCTGCGTGCCGATCCGCAGGCCCTGCAGCGGCTGTTCGAAGCGGCGGTGAAGGCCAAGGAAGAGCTGTCCTCGGTCACCAGGACCACGATCAACCTGCCCTTCATCACCGCGGACGGGTCCGGCCCGAAGCACCTCAACACCACGCTCATGCGGTCGACGTTCGACCAGATCACCGAGGATCTCGTCCAGCGCTGCAAGGGCCCGGTGGAGCGGGCCATCGCCGACGCGAAGCTCACCCCGAACGACATCGACGAGGTCATCCTGGTCGGCGGGTCCACCCGCATCCCGGCCGTGCAGGAGCTGGTCCGCCGGCTCGCGGGCGGCAAGGACCCGAACATGACGGTCAACCCGGACGAGGTCGTCGCGCTGGGCGCGGCGGTCCAGGCCGCGATCATCAAGGGCGAGGCCAAGGACGTCCTGCTGCTCGACGTCACGCCGCTGTCGCTGGGCATCGAAACGCTCGGCGGCGTGATGACCAAGGTCATCGAGCGCAACACCACGATTCCCGCGCGGCGCAAGGAAACCTTCAGCACGGCCGAGGACGAGCAGTCCGCTGTGGACATCGTGGTGCTGCAGGGCGAACGCGAGCAGGCCGCCGACAACCGGGTGCTCGGCCGGTTCCGGCTGGAGAACATCCGGCCGGCCGCGCGGGGCGTGCCGCAGATCGAGGTCGTCTACGACATCGACGCCAACGGCATCCTCAACGTGTCCGCCCAGGACAAGGAAACCGGGGCCGAGCAGCGGATCACCATCAGCGAAAGCTCCAACCTGGACAGTGCCGAGGTCGACCGGATGGTCGCCGACGCCGAGCAGCACCGCGCCGAGGACGCGCGGCTGCGCGAACTGGTGGACGCCCGCAACACCCTCGACACCGCGGCCTACCAGGTCGAGCGCCGGCTGACCGAGCTCGGCGAGACGGTGGCCGTGCACGACAAGGCCCGCGCCGACATGCTCGTCGGCGACGCCCGTGAGCTGCTGAAGCGCGAAGAACCGGCGCTGGACCGGCTGCGGTCGCTGACCGCCGAGCTGCAGCAGCTCTACCACGGCCTGTCCGCGGCGACGTCCGAACCGCCCTCCGGGGACGGCAAGGGCGACGACGGCGACGTGATCGACGCCGAGTTCACCACCTCATGACCGAGCCGGAAGCGGCCGAAGAGCGGCCGCAGGACGACGTCGCGGACCTGAAGTCCCGCGTCACGGAGCTGGAGAACCGGTGGCGCACCACCGCGGCCGACTTCGACAACTTCCGCAAGCGCACCGCGCGCGACGCCGAACAGCTCGGCGAGCACGAACGGGCCAGGGCGGCGGGCCAGTGGCTGCCGGTGCTCGACAACCTCGACATGGCGCTGGCGCACGCGGACGCCGACCCCGCGTCGATCGTCGAGGGCCTGCGCGCGGTGCGCGAGCAGGCGGGCGGGGTGATGGCGCGGCTCGGCTTCCCGCGGCGGGAGGATGAGCCGGGCACGCCGTT
>NZ_JAAGNB010000822.1:0-14467 GCF_010550475.1 Amycolatopsis sp. SID8362 | reverse complement strand
GCCCAGCTGGGAGACGACGTGGGAGTTCGCGCGCGTGCTCGCGGTCGGCGTGCTCGGGCAGGACGAGACGGCGGCGCGGCTCGAGTGGCGCGGCTGCTGGGAGCGGGCCCGCGAGCCGTCGGGCGTCGTCGAGAAGGTGGCCGAGCCCGGTCCGTCCCGTGGCCGGTGGGCGGCCTACGGGCTCGCCGCGGCTGTCGCGATCGTGCTCGTCGCCGCGTCGGCCCTACTCTTCGGCGGCGCGTTCTCGGCCGAAGAGCCCGCGGCCGCCGGTGACGTGTCCGAGTTCGTCGCCGACGTGACCGTGCCCGACGGCACCCCGGTCCCGGCGGGCAGCCGGTTCGTCAAGACGTGGGAGCTGCGCAACGCCGGATCCGTCGGATGGATCGGGCGGTACCTCGTCCGCTCGGGTTCGTTCGGCAGCCCCGGCGAGTGCCGCACGCCCGCCCGCGTCCCGATCCCCTTCACCGCGCCCGGCGAGCACGTGCGGATCTCCGTCGACGTGCAGGCGCCGCCCGCGGCCGGGCACTGCCAGGTGTACTGGAAGATGGCCGACTCCGAAGGGCACCTGCTGCTGCCGGACGCCCGCGCGGTCTTCTTCTCGGTCCGGATCGTGCCCTGAATTTGGCTTTCCCGCCCCGCTGGCCAAATCGCTGACCTGCGTAAACGATCTTCGTTTGGCTCGCGCGGGGAGATGGCCGGCAGAGGTCTTCCCCGGCGTCGTCACGGGTCCCTAACGTCGTCGGTGTCCGGATCTCCTGGGCGAATCCATTTCATCTTTTCTTGCAGGGGAAGGAAATCCATGCGTCCGTATCTGAGGATCGCGGCCGTCACGGGGGCCGCGCTCGCCGCGGGCCTGCTGCCGGCCGGGCCGGCGTCGGCGTCCGCTCCGGCGACGGGGACCGCGGCGAGTGATCCGATCATCACGTGCGAGTCCGGCTACCACGGCTGGATGCGCCGCGCCGGCAAGGACGCCATCTGCCTGTGGCCGGGGGAGCGCACCTGGGACATCCGCGTCTTCGAGTGCGCGGGCGACCTGACGCTCTACTTCAAGAACGGCAAGCACGCCTACTGCGGCGGCTCGATGAAGTTCGGCATCGACATCGCCGAAACGTCCAACGTGGTCAAGACGAAGGTGGGGAACCGATGATCCGCAAGCTCGTGGTCCCGGTCGTGGCGCTGGCCGCGACGCTGCTGGTGGCGCCCGCCGCGTCCGCCGCGACGAAGGTGTGCGCCGGCGGCCAGCTGATGGGCGGCGCGACGAAGGTCGTCGAGGTGAGCGCCGGGCAGAAGATCGACATCACCGTGCACAACAGCGACTACCGCGGAATGCTCGTCCAGATCATCGAGGACGTCTTCGACAACGGCCTGTGGAGCGGCGCGATCGCCCCGGGCAAGGAACACACGGTGTCGCACGGTGTGCTCGGCGACCCGCCCGTCTACCACAAGATCCGCTTCGAGGTGACGTCCAACCTGTCCAACAACTACACCTACGCGATCCGGTCGGATCGCTGCTACTGAACCCGGGGCGCCCCGGTGTGGTGCACCGGGGCGCCGTCGGTCGTCAGGCGGCGGTGAGGGCGTCCCGGAGGGTGGTGAACGCCTCGTACTCGGCCTTCTGCTCGACGGGCAGCTGGTAGCCGGCGGCGAGGAGTTTCGGGACGGAGGGGAGGATGCTGAGCTTGAAGCTCTGCCCGTCCGTCGTCTTGATGACGAACCGGCCCTGCAGGTCGCGTTTCTTGACCGAAGCGCGGTTCGCGTCCGTGATCGTCAGCGGGGTGCCCGCCGTGATCGTCCCGCTCTTTTCGGCGAGCGGGACGATCACGAGGTCGGTCGAACCCGGCCGGAAACCGATCGCGAAATTGCTGACGGTGGTGGTGCGGAAAACGATGAAGTTCTTCTGCTTGATTTCCGCGCCGTACACCTTGGTGTAGCCGGGACCGTCGGCGACGGCCCCGTCGAAAGCCGCGTGGATCGCCGCTTTCATCTCTTCCTTGCTTGCCACTTGCGCTCCTCCATGACCGCTCGGGGACTGAGCGGGACTTCAGGGAGCAGCATCGTACTGACGACCGCGCCGGCGTTCTGCCGGTAAAATTCCTGACATTTCACGTGTCGAATAAACCGAATGGCGCCGATTCGGGTCAAAGATCAGCGCAGCGCTTTCACCAGTGCCGGGACGAAGACCGACGCGTCGACCGTGCCCCAGCCGCTGGCGATGTCGAAGCCCTTGGCCGCGGTGAAGCCGGTGACGCCGTCCTGGCTGTTGTCGCCTTCGGTGACGTCGACGATGCCCGCCTTCGTGCCCGCCGGGCCCAGCTTCGTGTACAGCGCCGGGTTGATCTGGCCGAGCTTGCCGTGCTTGGCCTGCACCGCGAGCGCGAGGACGCCGGCGAACAGTGGCGCGGACTGCGACGTGCCGTGCACGCCTTCCATGCTGATGTCCGGGAACGAGCGCATCCTGCTGCCGGTGATCTTCTTGACGCCGTCCTGCCAGGACGGGCGCGCGTACGCCTTCGACAGCCCGGCGCCCTCGGCGAACCCGTCGTCGGCGACGTTCACCAGGTCGTCCGGCTTGGTGCGGGCGCCGTTCGCGTCGAGGTGCAGCTGCGTGCCGCCGAGCGTCGTGACGCGCGGGTCGGACGCCGGCCAGCTCGCGACGCGGTACGGGTAGTTGCCCGGACCGGAGAGGTAGCCGCCGGTCGGCCCGTCGTCGCCGGAGGAGGCGACCATCGTGATGCCCGCCTTGCTCGCGCGGTCCAGCGCCGGGTCGAGCGTCTTGATCGAGTCGAACGACGGGAAGTTCTCTTCCGTCGTCCCGAAGCTCATCGAGATCACGTCGACGAGCTTGTGCTCGGTCATGTAATCGACCGCGTGCATCATTTCGGGCAGGCCGGTGAAGCCCTGCGTCTCGGCGACCGGCGTCGCCGCCACGACGATCTTCGCGTTCGGCGCCATGGCGTGCATCATCGTGACGTCGAGGTCGGTCTCGCCGCCCCAGCCCTGGCAGGTGGCGGTGTCGACGCCGGGGTCGGTGCACGCGGGCACCGCGCCGGACGGCTCGATCACCTCGACGTTCGCCGGCGGCAGGCCGTGGTTCTTCGAGTAGGTGTCCAGGACCTGCTTCACCTTGTCGTCGCCGAAGGACACCAGCGTCGCCACGGTGCTGCCCGCGCCGGTGAGGCCGGCGTTCCACAGCTTCGTCGCGTTGTACGCGGTGCTTTCCGGCGGCAGCGACGCCATCGCCGCCTCCAGCTTCGCCACGCGCTTCTCCACGGTGTCCGCGCCGACGAACGACCGCGCGGCCGCCGAGAAGTGGTGCTTCGACGGCTGGTGCCCGGCACCCGGCGCACCCGGCACCGGGGTGGCCCCGGCGGGTGCCGCGAACGCGGTCACGAGCAGCGTCGTGCTCGCGAGCAAGCCGGACACAGCGCGCAGTTTCATCGCTCTTCTCCCCGTGGCTGAAGGAACTCCATCAGCCACTCTGGCCAGAAGAGGGAGAAGGCAACATCGACTTTCGTCTTTCCTTTTACGAGGAAAGCACCGCCGACACGCGAGATGTCGTGATCAAGACCTTCGTAGTCAGCTCCCTTCCGACCGGTCGCCGTGCAGGAGGCCGCGGACGGTGTCGATCGTGTCCGCGTCGGCCGGCTCCTTGTCCGGGCGGTACCGGACGACCCTGGCGAACCGCAACGCGAGGCCGCCCGGGTAGCGCGTCGAAACCTGGGCGCTGTCCAGCTCGATCTCCACCACCACCTCGGGCCGCACGTACACCGTCCAGTCGTCGCGGTGGGTTTCGATTTCCTGGAACCTCGTCGTCTGCCACGCCAGCAGCTCGTCGGTCATGCCCTTGAACGTCTTGCCGACCATGATCGGCGGGCCGCCGTCCGGGTCACGCGCGCCGAGGTGGAGGTTGGACAGCTTGCCGGTGCGCCTGCCGTGCCCCCACTCCGCCGCGAGCACCACCAGGTCGATCGTGTGCACCGGCTTGACCTTCAGCCACGCCCGCCCGCGCCGCCCGGCCGCGTACGGCGACGCGAGGTCCTTGACCATCACCCCTTCGTGCCCGGCTTCCATCGCCGCTTCCAGCACGGCGGCCGCCCCCGCCACACCGACTTCGCCCGGGATCACGTGCGCCCCGGCGACCTTCCGCAGTGCCGCGTTGCGCTCGGACAGCGGCGCGTCCAGCAGGTCGACGCCGTCGAGGTGCAGGCAGTCGAAGAAGTACGGCCGCAGCAGCAGCGCCTTCACCTGCTCCTCGCGCGTGCTGCCGAACCGGCTCATCGTGTCCTGGAACGGCCGCGGCCGCCCCGCGTCGGTCAGGGCGAGCGTTTCCCCGTCCAGCACCACCGATTCGCACGGCAGCGCCCGCACGAGCTCGACCAGCTCCTGAACGCTGCCGGTGATCTCGCGCAACGTCCTCGTCCAGACGTGCACCTCGTCACCCTGCCGGTGCACCTGGATCCGCGCACCGTCCATCTTGTACTCGACGATCGCCTCGGCGTGCTCGGCGACGGCCTCCTCCAGCGATTCCGCCGGCGACGCCAGCATCGGCTTGACCGGCGTGCCGAGCGCGAGCCGGAACTCCGCCAGCGCGGCCTGCCCGCCGGTCATCGCCGCGACCCCGGTGACGCCCAGCTTCCCGGACAGCATGAAGGCGCGCCGCACGTCCTCGGCCGGGACCTCGGCCGCGGCCGCGACGGCGTCCACCATCACGCCTTCCAGCGCACCCTGCCGCAGCTCGCCGGTGACCAGCCGGAACAGGAACTGCTGCTCCTCCTCGGTGAGCCGCACGAACAACGCCCGCAGGACGTCCTGCCGCCGTGTCGACGAGCCGGTGCCCGCCGCTACGCCCGCGGCCTCCGTCAAGGCCGCGTCCACCTCCAGCACCGTGATGGTGGGCTCCGGCGCGGGCGACGCGCCGAGCCCGGCGAGGGTGCGCCAGCCCGCACCCAGCCGGTCCTGCGCCGTCTGCCCGGTCAGGTACGCGATGACCGTGGCCAGCTCGGTGAACTCGGCGGCGCGCAGCACCGCGGCCAGGAGGGCGATCTTCGCCTTCCTGGACCTCGTCGCCGCCAGCTCGGCGGACACCCGGACCAACTCGCTCAGCAACACCCGGACATCATGACCCCAACCACCGACAATTTCCGGTCGGCTAGATGTCTCCCCTGGTGCAGAGGGGGTCGAGCAGGCCGTCCTTGGTCACGCAGGGGGTGTACCCGGCGTCCTGCAGCTCGGCCCGCGCGGTCGGGCTGGCCAGGTAGTCGAGGAACCGCTTCAGCACGCTCTCGCCGTCCGGTACGCCCTTCGTGTACAGGTACTCGACGGTCCAGAACCGGTAGCCGGCGGCGATCGTCGTGACGTCCGGGTAGTGCCCGTCGAGCTGCACGACGCCGACCTGCTGGTCACGGGCGGCTGCGATTTTGGCCGCCGGGACGTCGGCGTACCCGATCGCGCCGGGCACGTTCGCGACCTCGGTGAGCACCTCGGCGGTCGTGCCGCGCTCGCAGCGCGTGGTCGCCGCGGCCGGGTCGCGCTCCGGCTTGCGGCAGGAGTCCGAGGTCAGCCGGTCCTCCGCGCCGCCGAGCACCTTCTGCTCGAACGTCTTGCGCGTGCCCGACTCCTGCCCGCGCCCGACGATCCCGATCGGCACCGACGGCCCCGGGCGCAGCTGGTCCCAGTTCCGCACCCGGCCGCTGAAGATGTCCTTGACCTGCTGGGTCGTCAGCTTGTCGACGCCGGCCGCGCGGTTGACGACCAGGCTGTAGACGACCACCGCGACCGCCTTCGCCTCCAGGTCGGGCCCGGCTTCCCCGGACCGGCCGTCCGACAGCACCGCCAGCCCGTTCCTGCCCGCCGCGTCGACGGGGGCGAGCGCGCGGACGCCGGTGACGCTGCCGGTCGCGCGGGTCGTGATGGCGGCGCCGTCGCACTGGCCGTGGTACTCGGCGGCGATGCTGTCGATGATCGGGACGAACGCGCTCGACCCCTCGACCGACAGCTTCCCGGTGGCGCACTGCGCGGAGACGGCCGGCCGCGACCAGGACACGAGCAGCGTCGCCAGCAGGGCACCGGTGAGCAGCACCCCGACCGCGGTCGTGAGGACCGGCCAGCCGAACCGGCGCTGCTTGCGGTCGTCCTTGATGCGGCCGGCGGCGAGCCGCGCGTGGTGGTCGATCTCCTTGCTGAGCTCGCCGTCGTGCTCATCGGACTCGCGCAGCACGACGACCAGCTTGAACTTTTCCTTGCGCTTCAAGGAAAGCTTCGCGAGCCGCACGCCGTGCCACTCCGGGGCCTCCGGCGGCGGTTCGGCCGCGGCCAGCCCGGCCAGCCGCTTCGGCAGCAGCGCGCGCACCCGAGCCAGCTTCACGGCTTCGACCGGCCGCTGCGGGGTCTCGCGCGTGAAGAACTCGAGGCCGTCGCGGACGTGCTGGCGCAGGCCGTCGTCGGTGGCGTCGGACACCCGCGCGTCCCAGACGATCCGGCTGCCGAAGGTGAACGACAGCGGGATCTCGAAGTCGCCGGGCGCGATGTCGAACCCGCCGGTGTTGTGGATCCGGATGACGACGATGCTCATCCGGTCGAGCAGCCGCCCGACCTGTTCGAGCTGTGGAGCTGCCTGCGCCGAGCCGTTTTCGCCGTCGTGCAGGTCGATCGGGGACAGCCCGATCTTGGAGTTGTAGAGCACCCGGAACGTCAGCCTGCGGCGGCGGATGAAGTAGCGGTCGATGAACGGCGCGGCGATCGCGACCAGCGCGGCGATGCCGAGGACGAGGCTGCCGGAGTCGGAGCTCAGGATCTCGGCGAGGGACTGCATGGTCGCGCCGATACCCACCCTGCTGCTCCTCTGCCCCCGGCTCCCCAGGTAGAGCAGCGTAGGCAGGCCTCAGCCGGCGTGGGGTGACGACGACCGAGTGTT
The DNA here is from genome assembly GCF_010550475.1 of Amycolatopsis sp. SID8362. NCBI lineage: Bacteria > Bacillati > Actinomycetota > Actinomycetes > Pseudonocardiales > Pseudonocardiaceae > Amycolatopsis > Amycolatopsis sp. SID8362. The sequence continues at coordinate 7,554 of NZ_JAAGNB010000822.1, read as the reverse complement.
CACCGGTCGTTCATCGGTGGCGATCCAGCTGGCCAGCAGGCCGAGCGCGCGTTCGGTTCCGGACCCGGGTTCGGCGTGGTAGACGACCATGGCCTGGTCGGGGTCCTGGGGCAGCCGCAGCGTCTCGTAGCGCAACCGCAGCTCCCCGACGACGGGGTTCATCAGGACCTTCCAGCCCTGCGCCTTCTCCCGCACGGCGTGTTCGGCCCACAGCTTCCGGAACTGCTCGCTGGCCAGCGAAAGCTCGCCGATCAGCTGGGCGAACCGCGGGTCGCCGGGGTGCCGGCCGCTCTCCGCGCGCAGGTTCGCGACGAGCTCGCGGCAGACCGCGTCGTACTCCGGGTGCAGTTGCCTCGCGCGTTCGTCGGTGAAGACGAGCTTCGGCATGTTGCGCTCTTCGAGGTCGGCGAAGGCGAACGCGACGGCGCCACCGAGCGCGTTCCACGCGAGCACGTCCATGTAGCGGCCGAAGACGAACGCGGGAGCCTGGATGGCGTCGAGCAGCTGCTGCAGTTCGGGCCGGACCCGCTGCGGCGCGTGCTCGTCCCGGCGCCTCGGCGCGGCGAGGTTGCGCAGGTACGCCTCTTCACCGGGGTTGAGCCGCAAGGCACGGGCCAGCGCGTCGAGGATCGCGTCCGAGACGTTCTTCGCGCGGCCCTGCTCCAGCCGCGTGTAGTAGTCGACGCTGATCCCGGCCAGCTGCGCCAGCTCCTCGCGGCGCAGGCCCTTGACCCGCCGCTGCGTGATTCCGGGCGGCAGGCCCAGGTCCGCGGGGTCCAGTGCGGCGCGGCGCGCCTTCAGGAAGGCGCCCAGCTCGGCTGCGTCACTCATGCCTCCAGTATCCCCGGCTCGCGCGGCCCCGCCTGGTACTGGCAGACCCAGGTTGGGCGTGACCTGGTCCGGTGCTTGTTCCGCCAGCAGGGTGGAGCCCATGGAACGACGAATTCTGGGCGGCACGGGGATCTCGGTCAGCGAGTACGCGTTCGGCGCCATGATGCTCGGGCAGTGGGGCAACCCGGACCACGAAGAGGGGGTCCGGATGCTGCACACCGCGCTCGACGCGGGTATCAACTTCTGGGACACCGCGGACATGTACAGCCACGGCGAGAACGAGCGGATCGTCGGCAAGGCGCTCAAGGGCCGCCGCGACGACGTCGTGCTGGCCACCAAGGGTTTCTTCCAGATGGGCGACGACCCCAACCAGGGCGGGCTGTCCCGGCGCTGGCTGACCCGGGCACTGGACGACAGCCTGCGGCGGCTCGACACCGACTACATCGACCTCTACCAGGTGCACCGCCCGGATCCGACGACCGACATCGAGGAAACGCTTTCGGTGCTCACGGACTTCGTGCGGGCGGGGAAGGTGCGCGCGATCGGCTCGTCGGACTTCCCGGCCGAGCAGATCGTGGAAGCCCAGTGGGTAGCGGAAAAGCGCGGCCTGGCGCGGTTCCGGGCCGAGCAGCCGCCGTACTCCATCTTCAACCGCGCGATCGAGGCCGCGGTGCTGCCGACCGCGCAGAAGTACGGCATGGGCGTGCTCACCTGGAGCCCGCTGGCCAGCGGCTGGCTCTCCGGCCGGTACACCAAACCGTCCGATGTGGACCTTTCCGAGGGCCGCAAGACGCTGCAGGTGCACAAGTTCGACCCGGCGCTGCCCGCCAACGCCGTCAAGTTCGAGGCGATCGCGCAGCTGAAGAAGCTGGCCGACGACCTGGGCCGGCCGCTGACCCACCTGGCGACGGCGTTCGTCCGGGCGCACCCGGGCGTGACGTCGGCGATCATCGGCCCGCGCACGCCGGCGCAGCTCGACGACCTGCTGGCGGGCGCGGACCTCGTCCTCGACGCCGAAGTGCTGGACCGGATCGACGAGATCGTCCCGCCGGGCACGGACCTGAACCCGGCCGAAAAGGACTACACCCCGCCGGCGCTGGCGGACAAGCACCTGCGCCGGCGGTAGCGAGTCACGCCCTAATCGCCACTTTCCCTGGGAAAGATGCGTCTCGAGGGCCCGCCGACGCCACTTTCCCTAGGAAAGATGCGTCACCTCACGGGGATTTCACTTGCCGCCGCGGGCCATGCGGAGGACGTCGAGGGCTTCGTCGAGCTGGGCTTCGGTCAGCTTGCCGTCCTTGACGTACCCGCGCTCGATGACGACCTCGCGGATCGTCTTCAGCTCCTTCAGGGCCTGCTTCGCGACCGCGGCGGCTTCTTCGTAGCCGATGTACTTGTTCAGCGGCGTCACGATCGACGGCGAGCCTTCGGCGTACTGGCGGGCGCGGTCGGCGTTGGCCTTCACGCCGTCGAAGACCTTGTCCGCCAGCAGCCGCGAGACGGCCGCGAGCAGGCGCGCCGATTCGAGGACGTTCCGCGCGATCACCGGCAGGTTGACGTTCAGCTGGAAGTTGCCCGCGGCGCCCGCGAACGCGACGGCCGCGTCGTTGCCGATCACCTGCGCGACGACCTGCAGCGTCGCCTCCGGGATCACCGGGTTCACCTTGCCCGGCATGATCGACGAGCCCGGCTGCAGGTCCGGCAGGGCCAGCTCGGCCAGGCCGGTGCGCGGGCCGGAACCCAGCCAGCGCAGGTCGTTCGCGATCTTGTTGAGCGACACGGCGACCGTGCGCAGGTGCCCGGACGTCTCGACGACGCTGTCCTGCGTCGCCTGCGCCTCGAAGTGGTCGCGGGCCTCGGTCAGCGGCAGCCCGGTCACCGTCGCGAGTTCGGCGGCGACGCTCGCGCCGAAGCCGTCCGGCGCGTTGAGGCCGGACCCGACGGCGGTGCCGCCGATCGGCAGCTCGCCCAGCCGCGGCAGGCCCGACTTCAGCCGCTCGACGCCGAAGCGGACCTGCGACGCCCACGCGCCGGCCTCCTGGCCGAGCGTGATGGGCACGGCGTCCATCAGGTGCGTGCGCCCGGACTTGACGACGTCGGCCCACTCGGCGGCGCGGACCTCGATGGCGCCGGCGAGGTACTCGAGCGCCGGGATGACGTCCTTGAGCACGGCTTCGGTCGCGGCGACGTGGATGGTCGTCGGGAAGGTGTCGTTCGAGGACTGCGACGCGTTGACGTGGTCGTTCGGGTGCACGTCCCGGCCGAGGGCCCGGGTGGCGAGGGTGGCGATGACCTCGTTGGCGTTCATGTTCGACGACGTGCCCGAGCCGGTCTGGAAGACGTCGATCGGGAAGTGCGCGTCGTGCGCGCCCTCGGCGACCTCGTCGGCGGCCTTGGCGATGGCCTCCGCGACATCGGCGTCGAGCACGCCCAGCTTCTGGTTCACGCGCGCGGCGGCGGCCTTGAGCAGGCCGAGCGCGCGGATCTGGGCGCGCTCCAGGCCCCGGCCGGAGATGGGGAAGTTCTCGACGGCCCGCTGGGTCTGCGCGCGGTAGAGCGCGTCGGCAGGCACGCGGACCTCGCCCATGGTGTCGTGTTCGATCCGGTATTCCTGATCAGCCATGACACCGATTCTGGACCCGTTCGCGAGTCACCGCGTGGTGGCGTTGCGCACCCTGCGCCGTCCGGGTTCGCGGACCGGCCTGGCGGACAAGCGAACGTGACGTGGAGACGGCTGCGGGCAGCCGGGGCCACGGGACCAGCCCCCGCCCGTCCCTGGGGGGCGTCCCCTTGGCCAGTCTATCGGTGACCACCGGCAACACCCGGTGTTCGCGGCGCCGGGCCGCCGAGTTGTCCACAACCGCGCGAGGCTGTGGATTGAGCACCGAGGCCCATTCCGCGCTGGTGAGCGCTTCGGCGATTACCGCGGCTCGGACCTGCTTCCCCCGCGAGAGCAGGATCTCGTCACCCGGCGCCGAGCAGGACCGCGAGCACCGGCAGCACGAGCACCGCGCCCAGCCGGGCCAGCCAGCGGCCGAACACCAGCAGGAGCACGAAGGACACGGCCACGAAGAACACGAGGCCTTCCGCCTCGGCCGACGGCAGCGCGAGCCACACGGCCAGCGCGAACCAGCCGAGGAGCAGCACGGCCGCCGCGGCCGCGCTCAGCGCCGTCCGCCGCACGCCCCACGGCGGGCGCCGGTCGTCAGGACGGCGGTGTCGCACGTCGTCGAGTGAACTCCGATCCGGCTAGGATCGGCTGTGTTCTCGATCACCGCCATCCACCACTGGCTGGAGCGAGCATGACTGATGTCCCTGGGGACTCCTACGACCTCGTGATCATCGGCGCGGGCCCGACCGGCCTGTTCGCCGCCTACTACGCCGGGTTCCGCGGCCTCTCGATGGCGGTGGTCGACTCGCTGCCCGAACCCGGCGGCCAGGTCACCGCGATGTACCCCGAGAAGATGATCTACGACGTCGGCGGGTTCGCCGAGGTCCGCGGGCGCGACCTGATCGACGGCCTGGTGAAGCAGGCCGCGCCGTGGAAGCCGAAGTACTTGCTGGGGCGCAAGGCCGAAAAGCTCGAAAGCGTCGCGGACGGCGTCGAACTGACCCTCGACGGCGGCGAAACCCTGCGCGCGGGCGCGGTGCTGATCACCGCGGGCATCGGCGAGTTCACCCCGCGCCCGCTGCCCGCCGGCGACGGCTGGCTCGGGCGTGGCATGGTCCACTTCGTCCCGTCGCTGCAGGCGCACGCCGGGCAGCACGTCGTGGTCGTCGGCGGCGGGGACTCGGCGTTCGACTGGATCCTCGCGCTGCACCCGGTCGCCGCGAGCGTGACACTCGTGCACCGCCGCGCCAAGTTCCGCGCCGCCGAGTCCATCGTCCGGCAGGCGCGCGAACTCGGTACCCGGATCATCACCGACGCCGAAGTCACGCGGTTCGTCGAAAACGAGAGTGGCGCGCTCGAAGCCGTCGACGTCTCGATCAAGGGCGCCGGTGACGAGCGGCTGCCGGCCAACGCCGTCGTCGCGGCGCTCGGGTTCACCGCCGACCTCGGGCCGATCGAGAGCTGGGGGCTGGAGATCGACCACCGCGCCATCGCCGTCGACTCGACCATGGCGACCGCGCGCGAACGGGTCTACGCCGCCGGCGACGTCGCCGCGTACCCGGGGAAGGTCAAGCTGATCGCGACCGGGTTCGGCGAGGCGGCGACGGCCGTCAACAACATTGCCGTCGCGCTCGACCCGGACGCCCACCTGTTCCCCGGGCATTCGAGCAACGCCGAGTAGGTCAGGCCTTCGTCTTCTCCGCGATCCACGGTGCGTACGCGACCACGGACGTGTAGATCGACGGCGCCGTCGCGCATTCCGGGTTGTCGTTGCCCGGCCGGCTGGTCACGCCGACGAGCGACCAGTGGTCGCCGTCGCGCACGACCTCAGGGCCGCCGGAGTCGCCGAAGCACGCTCCGGACTTGCCGCCGGGGTTGTCCGTGCACAGCTCGGCCGTGCCGTCGAACACCGACGTGCACTTCGCGCCTTCGACGATATGCGTGTCGAGCTGCTGCAGCGTCTTCGGGATCTGGCCGCAGTTCGGCTTCGGGCACGTCTGGCCCCAGCCGAGGATGCGGGTCGCCGTGCCCGGCGCCGCCGCCGTCGCCAGCCCGATCGGGGCCGCCTGCACCGGCGTCGCCAGCCGCAGCAGCGCGATGTCGCCCGCCGGGCTCTGGGTGTTGAACGCCGGGTTCACGACGATCGCGGCGAGCTTGGCGACTTCGCCACCTTCACCGGAGTCGTTCGTCCCCGCCCGCACCGACATCGCGGACGGGGGCTTGTCGAACGCGCAGTGCGCGGCGGTGACCACCCAGGTGGGGGCGATCAGCGCGCCGGCGCAGAACAGCTTCCCGGTCGAGGAGTGCAGCGACACCGCGAACGGGTACGGCTGATCGGCGTCGCCGCCCCCGACGATGGCGGGGTCGCCCGACGCGGTGGCGGGGACCAGGGCGAACACCAGAACCAGCAGGACCAGCAGTCGCCTGGGCACGGATCTCCTTACGGCAGCGGGGGCACGACGTCGTCGTCGGGCGTGTCCAGGTGGCCGTCGAAGTTGACCGAGGAGTACGCCCGCAGCTTCGTGAGCCGGTGGTAACCGTCGATCATTCTGACGGTCCCGGACTTGGACCGCATCACGATGGACTGCGTCGTCGCCCCGCCCTCGCGGTAGTGGACGCCGCGCAGCAGGTCGCCGTCGGTGACGCCGGTGGCGCAGAAGAAGACGTTGTCGCCGCGCACGAGGTCGTCGTTGAGCAGCACGCGGTCCAGGTCGTGCCCGGCGGCGATGGCCTTCTCGCGCTCGGCGTCGTCCTTCGGCCACAGCCGGCCCTGCAGCTCGCCGCCGAGGCACTTCATCGCGCAGGCCGCGATGATGCCTTCGGGGGTGCCGCCGATTCCGATCAGCATGTCGACGCCGGTGGTCGGGCGGGCCGCGGCGATCGCGCCCGCGACGTCGCCGTCGGAGATGAAGCGGATCCGCGCGCCGGCCTCGCGGACCTCCTTGATGATCTGCTCGTGGCGCGGGCGGTCCAGGATGCACACGGTGACGTCGCCGACGCTGCTGTTCTTCGCCTTGGCGACGCGGCGGATGTTCTCCGCGATCGGCGCGCCGAGCTCGACCTTGCCGGCGGCTTCGGGCCCGACGGCCAGCTTCTCCATGTAGAACACCGCGGACGGGTCGAACATCGCGCCGCGCTCGGCGACCGCGAGGACCGCGAGCGCGTTCGGCATGCCCTTGGCCATCAGCGTGGTGCCGTCGACCGGGTCCACCGCGACGTCGCAGTCCGGGCCGTCGCCGTTGCCGACCTCTTCGCCGTTGAACAGCATCGGGGCTTCGTCCTTCTCGCCCTCGCCGATCACGACGACACCGCGCATCGACACCGTCGACACCAGCTGGCGCATCGCGTCGACGGCCGCGCCGTCCCCGCCGATCTTGTCGCCGCGGCCGACCCAGCGACCGGCGGCCATGGCGGCGGCTTCGGTCACCCGGACCAGCTCCATCGCGAGGTTGCGGTCGGGTGCTTCACGACGACGCGGCTCGGTGGACATCAGGCCTCCCGGATCGTGGAACTGGCGGGTCAACAGTCTGTCAGATACCCGCTGTATTTCCCGAGGCCGAAGGCATGGCAAACGTCACTGACCGTCGCCGGTTTCGTCCTCCACGGACGCCAGAGCAGCCTCGATGCGCTCGCGCGCGCCTTCGAGATGGCGCTCACAGACCTTCGCGAGCTTCTCGCCCTTCTCCCACAACGCGAGCGACTGCTCGAGGGACAGGCCACCGGCCTCGAGCTCGCGGACGACCTCGACGAGGCGGTCGCGGGCCTGCTCGTAGCCGAGTTCCTCGCTGGCTGCTTCACTCACGCTCGGTGCTCTCCGACCTTCCGGGCTTCCACGCTGTTCGCGCACACTACCGCGCTGGCCATGGCGTGGTCGTACCCGACGAAGGCGAGGGCGAACTCCTGACCGTCACCGTCCGCGATCGCCTCTTCGAGGTTCTCCTGCGCGCCGGCCACGCGCTTGCGGTGCCCGGCGCCCTCGGCGAACCACCAGCGCGAACCGACCTGCATCGACGTCGCTTCGGACAGCCGGCGCAGCTGCGGGCCCAGGTCGCGGCGGCCGGCGCTGTGGCAGCCGGCGAGCAGCGCCGTCCAGCACTCGGCGGCGGCCCGGT